>JAIXYF010000241.1 GCA_027490345.1 Novosphingobium sp. | reverse complement strand
TGATCTGGCCCGATCTCAAGGAAAAGCAGCGCAGCGTGGTGATGGGCGCGCGGCTGATGGAAGTGCGCGGCCGCGTGGAATACGATGACGAGGTGATCCACGTGATCGCTCAGCACCTGACGGATGCCAGCGAGGCCCTTGCGCGCCTGTCCGACGATCCGCTGCAGCCCGCCATGGCGCGTGCGGATGAGGTGAATCGGCCAGTTCCGGGGCGCGTCCCGCCACCTTCGCGCAGCCATCCGCGCGATGTGCGGGTTATCCCGAAATCCCGCGATTTTCACTGAAGGCCCCTGCCATAATTGCGCCGCGAGCCCGGCCTAGGCGCGGTGCATGGAGATCATCAGACTGACGCCGGACGATACGCCGCGCTTCCTCGCGCTGCGACGAGCCATGTTCGATACCGAAGCGCTGAGTTTTCGCGGCGCCGCCGCCGATGATGCGGCACTGGGCGAAGCGGCATGGCGCGAGCGGCTGGTGCGCGATTATGTCTATGCCCTCGTACAGGATGGCGAATGGCTGGCTGTCGGCGGGCTCAGCCGCCTTGCCGGGCAGAAGCTCGATCACAAGGGCCTCGTCTGGGGGATGTACGCGCTGCCCGCCGCGCGCGGCACGGGCGCGGCGGCGCGCATCCTCGATGCGCTGGAAGAAGCCGCCCGCGCCATCGGCCTGCGCCAGTTGCAACTCACGCTGATGGCAGACAATGCGCGGGCCAAGGCGCTCTACGAACGCCGCGGCTACGTGCTCTATGCGATCGAGCCGGAATCGGTGCGGCGCGGCGATGTTTATGCCGACGAAGCGCTGATGTGGAAGCGGCTTTAGAGCTTCATCTTCTGGCTGACCGTCGTACAAGCCCAGCATGATGCAATTGGAACGGGACGGAGCAGAGCATTGTCAGGGTGCGGCATTGTCCATGCTGCAAAGGTTGCTCGACGCATTGCATAATCTGCAAGACGGCAAAGCAGGCGTCAGGCTTTCTCATGCCTGCGGTCTAGCTGATGTCCTGGCATCGTGTGGAGCCATCGGTGCCATAGCTGCTCGCTTCTGCCGCACGGACGTCAAGCCAGTCCGCGCGGTTCTCTTCGACAAGACCACCGAGCGAAACTGGGGGCTTGGATGGCATCAGGACCGGACGATCTGCGTGAAGGCACGCCATGATACACCCGGCTTCGGCCCATGGACGACCAAGGCAGGCCTCACTCACGTCGCGCCGCCCTTCAGGTATATCGAACGGATGATCACGCTCCGCGTTCATCTTGATGACGTTCCGATCCACAACGCGCCGCTGCTGGTTGCGCCGGGCTCGCACAAGCTGGGATTCATCCCGGTTGATGAAGTCGGGTCTGTCGTTGCTAAATGTGGCCGTGAAGTCTGCCTTGCCCGGTCTGGCGACATCTGGGCCTACGCCACGCCCATTCTTCATGCGTCCGATCCAGCGCTTCAGCCAGCTCGTCGGCGGGTCCTCCAAATCGACTATTCGGCAGACGAATTGCCAGAGTGCCTCGACTGGCTCGGCGTCAACTGATCAAGTCCGCAGTCGCTCGATCGCCTGCGCCAGCGCCACATAGAGCTTACCCATGTCGGAGGACAGCAGCGTCACGCCCAGCGCGTGGCCGTCACGCGTGGAGAGCAGCTGGCGCAGCATTGCTTCGAAATCGTGGATGTAGCGGTTCACGTGGCCACGGAACTCAGTGTCCGTCTCGTAGTGCTGCTGCACCGCGCGCGCCTCGGCGTTGTCGAGCAGGCTGACCGCGCGGCGGGTGAAAATGCCCCGATCCCCGCGCAAGTATGAGGCCCAAGCGGTTTCCGAAACATCGGCGGAAAGCACTTTGGCGATATCGATTGCGGCGGAATTGAGCGATTCGGTGATCAGCGCGGTGCGGCGCGCAAAATCGTTGTCGATCTGCTCTTCGGCGCGTTCGCGCGCGCGGGCGACGCGGTTTTCCAGATTGCCGGCAAGCTCGTCCACCTTGGAGAGCTGGTCGCGCATCTGAATTGCGGTTTCGCGGCTGGCGGCAGCGGCGCTGTCGATCGCTTCTTCAAGCCGCGCCACCAGCTCGGCCCCGCGCCCCTGCAGCACGCGGACGATGGCGCCCGAAAGCTGCCCATCGATATCCTGCGAAAGCGCCTCGGTATCGGTGCGCGCAGCGGCGAGCAGCGTGCGCAGTTCGGTAAGCCTCGTTTCCTGTTCGGCGGTCTGCGCTGCCAGCGTTTTCTGCATCCGCGCCAGTTCCGAAGTGGCGGTCTTGAGGCCGGTTCGCGTGCCATCCACATCCTGCGCCAGCGCGCGCCCGGCTTCACCCGCTTCGCCGAGCGCGGTGCGCATCCGCTCGATCCGGTTCTCGACCTCGCCCAGCTCTGCTTCGGCGCTGCCCAGCGCTGCGGGCAGCACGGCGGTGGCATGATCGCCGCCCGCCTGGATCAGCTCCAGCAGCCGCACCGCCGAATCAGTGAGCCCGCCGATCTTCCCGTCGGTGCCCGTCAGCGCCTCACGCATGTCGGTCAGTCGCTGGTTGAGCGCGGCCAGCGCGCGCGCGATGATTTCCGCCGCAGAATCGCCCGCTTCGCCCGATGTACGCAGCACATCGCTGAAGGCGGCGACTTGCGCGGCAATGGCCTCACACTGTTGGCCCAGTACGCGCGCTTCTTCGAGCTGGCGCAGGCGCTGCGCTTCTACCGCCAAATCGAGATCGGCGAGCTTGCGGGCCAGTGCGTCTGCCGCTTCGGCGCCGGCCGCGGCCATAGCCCCGCGGCGCTCGCTAATCGCGCTATCAAGATCGGCGAGGCTCTGCGTCAGCGCAGCGCGCTGTTCGGCCGAGGCCACTTCGAGATTCGCGCGGCGCGCCGCGATCTGTTCGTCGAGCGTGGTCGCATCTTCGGTGAGGCGCCGGGCCAGGACGGTGGCGTTTTCCTCGAACGCAGCAAGCCGATCGCGCGAGGCGGAAATGAGCGCTTCGTGCTCACCTTCCAGCGTTTTGATCGCGCTCTGCAGCGCAGCCAGCTGGCTTTCCGCCCGCCCGGCAAACTGGTGCAGCGCGGCGTCTTCCGCGCCGGTGAGCGAACGGCTGAACGCGCCGCTTTCCGCGCGCATCGCGGCGAAGCGGGCGCCAAGCGCGGTGAGCGTGTCTTCCTCGGTCTGGATGATCGCCTCGCGCTGGCGCACCAGCTCTTCGCTCAGCGTATCGGCCCGTGCCCGGATCGCGGCCAGCGCGGCGACTTCTTCGGCATCCAGCCGATCGCGGTGTGCTGCTGCGCCCTGTTCCAGCGCGGCAAGGCGGTCAGTGCTGTGCTGGGTGATGCGCGCGGCGCTGTCCTCGAACGCGGCGAGCGCGGCGTCGACCCGCTCGCGCACCGTGCCCACCTGCCGTTCGCTGGCGAGGCCGAATTCGTTGAGCCGCTGAAAACCGGCGACCAGATCTTCCAGCTGGGAGTGAGCTGTCCGGCCGGCGTTGGCGATAGTGTTGGTCACGTCCTTGGCCGAATTGGCGATGACCGGAAGCTGGCTGCGCAGCTTCTCCATGTTTTCGAGCGCATGATCGGAAACCGTGCCAATCCGATCAACCTGCGCGCCATTGCCGGCAATCAGCGTTTGCAGTTGCCCGGCGCTGCCGCTGATTCGCTCCACCGCGATTCGGCCCAGCGATTCCAGATCGCGGCCCTGCGCGGCGATGAAATCCCGCGCCAGCGCCAGTTCGGTGTTCACACCCGTCAGCCGGCGCTCCAGCTGCTGTGCTTCCAGCGCCAGAAGCTGCGCGGCATCACCGAAGCGCGCGGCTTCGCGGCGGCTGTTGCGGCGCACCAGCAGCAGCGCGACGAGCACCAGCAGCACCGGGGATGACCAGTCCGAAACCAGCCCGGTCCACACCGCCAGCGGCTGCGCTGCACGCAGCGTGGCGAGGTTGCCCATCACGAAAGCGCCGCTCCAGCCTGCCACCAGCGCAGCACCAAGGGCAAGGCCCAGCCATTCGCGCTCAAGCTTCGGCGCGGTCTGTTCGGCCTCGTCCCATGCCGGAGCGCTGCCCTCTGCCGTCGGAGAAATCGTCCAGCCGCCCGTGGCGGACGCATCGGTGCCGGTTTCATCCGGCAATTCGGCCGAAATGGCTGCTGGCACCGGCATTGCGGCGCCTTCGTCCATTCCGCCTTCGATGGCGATGATCTTTCTACCCCCTGACATACCCGATTGCTTAACACACTTGTGCCTGCCGCTTAAAGCTAGCTTAATCCATTAGCGATATTTACGCACAATGGCTTACCTTGGCGATGCGATCGATGCCCACCTGGCGGTGGCAACAGGTGATGATGCGGCGCTGTTTCGCGAATTGCGGGCTGCGTTTGTCGAAAGCGCGCGCCGCCAGGCCGATCTGCTGGGCCGGGCGCGCTGCGATGGCAACTGGACCATGGCAGCGCAGCGCCTCAAAAGCCTTGCCGCGACGTTTCATGCCGCCGAGCTTATCGCGCTGGCTGACGAGGCTCTGAGCGGCGCTCCGGGCGAGCCGGGTGTGCTGCGGCGCCTTGGCGAAGCCATCGATTCCATCGAGCCCACTGGCTGAGGCGCCGCCACGCTTGGCATGGCGGCCGGGCGGCCCTAGCATAGGGCAAAGGGAGATCGCCGCCTTGCGGGTCGCATTGCTGTCATTGATGGACGCCGTTCAGGGCGAAGCGCAGGAGCTGCGCGGGTTGCTGCCGATCGGCGGCCGCTCGATCCTGCGCCATCAGTTGGGGCTGGCCCTCGCGCTGGGCTGCGCGCGCATCGTGGTTCTGGCTGAAACCCTGACTGGCGATCTCGTTGCGCTGCAACATGCCGCCGAAGCGGGGGGCGCGCGGTTTCATGTGATTGCGGCGGCCCGCGCGCTAGCCCCGCTGGTCGCAGCAGAGGATGAACTGCTGATCCTGAACGAAGGCCTGCTGGCCATGCCAGAAGACGCGCTGCGCCTGCTGGCCGATGGGCCAGTGGTGCTGACGGTCCCTGTCGAGACCGGGCTGCCGCTGGGTTTCGAGCGAATCGATATCAACAATGCCGGGGCCGGAGCCATGCTGCTGCCGGGCAAGCTGGTGGCGGCGCTGGGGGATTTGCCGGGGGATTGGAACCCGGGCTCGGCCCTGCTGCGCGTTGCGTCGCAGGCGCGCGTGGTGCAGCGCGAATTGCCCGCCGTGATGCTCGATCAGGGCCGCTGGCGGCTGATCCGCGATGAGGCGGAGGCCCACCGTGCCGAGCCGGACTGGATCAGGCTTCACACCGCAGGCGCGCAAGTCCGCTCGCCCGGCGCGTGGATTGCGGCCGCCGTGGTGCGGCTGCTCGGCCCGGCGCTGCTTCATGCCGGCACACGGCCCTATGTCCTTGCATCAGGGGCTGCGATCATGGCGCTGCTGGGCGCCGGGGCCGGCTGGTTCGGCTGGTGCGGGCCGGGTTTTGCCATGCTGGCGCTGGCGTGGCTGGTGCATCAGGGCGCCGCTCTGCTCGCGCGGGTCGAGCGCGATTCGCTGCTGGCCTGGTCTGGCGGCGCGCCGCTAGATATGCTGGCCGAATGGGTACTCGATGGCATGTTCATTACCTTGTGCGCCTGGCGCAGCGAGATTCCGGCGGTGACGGGGGTGCCCTGGGGCATTGCCTGGTTTCCGCCGCTCACCCTGTTTCTCCTCCTGCGCCTGCTGCAGCGGCTGCAGCCCGATGAGACGTGGACCTGGTGGCTGGGCGACCGGTTCCTGGCCGGGGGGCTGCTTGCTGTCAGCAGTGTCCTGCTGCCCTTCGATTTCGTGCTGCGCGTGCTGGTGGTCACGCTCATGATCGCCGGTTTGGTGATGGCCGGGCGCGGGGGCAGCCTGCAAGCCGCACCGCCGGGCCTGCCGCGGTCATGATTGCGGATGCCGGGCCTCGTATTCCTGCGTTTTCGTCTGTGCGGCTGCGGCGGCCAGTGCCCGTTTCTAACCCCGAATTAACCAGCCCGGGCTAAGTCTGGTGAGAATGGTCAGTCCCGCATCTTCCGGCGCCCCGGCAAGCGCGCTCCCGCTTGCGCTGGTGGAAGACCTTGCCGCCGCGCGCGGTGCGGCGGCTAATGTCGTGCCGATCCTACGGCACTTGCTGCGCAGCGACGACAATTCGATTTTCAGCGATGAGATCGTGGCCCGTGTGCGCGGCCTGTTTCTGGATGTGGCGCGCCAGCTAGTCATCGCTCTGGCCGGGGCGACCGGCCACGCCGAGCCTGAGGCCTGGGCGCATCAGGCCGCAGACGAACTGGCGCATGTCCTGGCCGATAATCCAGTGTTCCTCGAACATTTTCACACTCTGGCGCTGGAATGGCAATGGACCGCGCGGCTGGAAGGCCGCTGCGGGATCGATCCGGTTCTGCCGCCGCTGGTGCAGGCGCGCATGGCCAGCAGCGATCGCGGGGTCTCTGCCGGAGCCATGGATTTCCTCACCGCGCAGGCCCGCTTCTGCCAGAACCTCCGGCGCATGCAGCTGCCGCTGGAAGAACTGCCCGGCGATCTGCTGTATATCGCGCTGATGACCTTGCGCGCCCATGTCGGCACCGATGGACAGGCCGATTCCTATGCCCTGATCGCCGAGCGCAGCGTGCGCAGCCGCATGGACGAGACGCGCGCGCGCCTTGCCCGGATGGCCGGCCTGCTCGATGCGATGGGCGATGGCGCCGGGGCAGCGCTGGATATCGATAAGGCAGGCACGGCGCTGTTTCTCACGGCGCTGGCCCGCGGCGCCGGGCTCAGCCGCGAGGCGGCGATCATGGCGACGACCGATAGCCAGTTGCCGCGCCTCCTGCTGGCCCTGCGCGCTTGCGGCCTCGCGCCCGGCGCAGTGACAGCCACGGCGCTGGTGTTCCATCCCGATGCCCGTCTGCCTGATAACCGCCTTCCGGATGCCTCGCTCGCCGACGGCTGCGCAAACCTTACCCCCGCCGATGCGGCCGCTCTGCTGGCCCGCGATGGAGAGGCGCGGTGAGCGCGGTGCGCGAACAAGGCGCTGCGCCGACCAGCCCCGATGGGCTGATCCGTGCGCGCACCGATGGCGCAGACCGGCTGATTGCCGCAGACGAGCCGTTGGCCGGGCTGCAACTGCGCAGCGGCAGCACGGTCCCCGGCGAGATTGCCCTGCCTGCGCTGCTTGCGCTGGTGCGCCGGGTGCGCCGCACCCGCCAGGCGGCAGCCCAAACCATTCTGTCGGTTGATGAAGGCCGCCCCGTCAGCGCCCTCGCGCAAGTCACGCCCGAAGGCGAGGGCACCGCTATCGCGCTCAGCCATTGGCACATCGGTGATGAGCCTGCTGCTGATCTGCCCGTACCGCCGGACCTTCTACGCCACCTTGCTGAAGCGGAGATTCTGCTTGATGATGCGCAGCGCGTGATTGTCGGCGATGTCCGCGCCGCTGATCTGGTCGCGCTGGCCGCCGCGCTGGAAACGGGCCGAGGTCGCTACTGGACCGATCTTGTCACAATCGCCCGTGTGAGCGACATCATGACCGCGCGTCAGGGGCCCTTGCATTGGCGCCTCCTCGATGATGCGTGCTTTTCGGTCGAGGGATCGCCGCGCCGATGGCGCGCCCGGCTGCTGCCGCGCGTGCAGGGGGGATTTGTCCTGCTGGCCATTCCAGAGGCAATCGTGGTGCTGCCTGCGGCTCCCGCTCGGGGCGAGGTAAGGGCAGAAGAGAAGCTTGGCGTTAAAACCTCAGGCGAAAAGCCCTCTGGCGAACCGGCCTGGAACCGCCTGCTCGGCCGCGATCTGGCGCCCGCGCTGCGCCAGCCGATCACGCGCATCATCGCCAATGCAGAGACGATCCGGACCCGGCTGGCTGGGCCGCTATCGGATCAATATGCTGGCTATGCGCAGGATATTGCCGATGCTGGCCGCCATCTTATGAGCCTCATCGAAGATCTGGCCGATCTGGAAGCGGTGGAAGCGCCCGGCTTTGCCCCCGCGCCCGATCATATCGATCTGGCCGATTGCGCGCGGCGCACGGCCGGTATCCTGTCGGTCCGCGCACAGGAACGCGGCATCACGCTGCGCATCCCAGATCCGGACGCGCGGGTTCCAGCCATCGGCGAGTTCCGCCGTGTGTTGCAGGTGCTGCTCAACCTCGTCACAAATGCCATCCGCTACAGCCCCGAAGGCTCGGTTGTCACGCTTGAGGCGGGGATGAACGAGCAGGGACCATGGCTCGCGGTGCAGGACGAAGGTCAGGGGCTGACGGCCGAACAGGCAGAGCGCGTGTTCAACAAGTTCGAGCGCCTTGGCCGTAGCGGCGATGGCGGCACTGGCCTTGGCCTTTATATCTCGCGCCACCTCACGCGGGCAATGGGTGGTGAATTGGTCGTGGCCAGTCTGCCGGGCGAAGGCGCGCGTTTCGTGCTGACCCTGCCAGCTGACCCGGCCGCCTGATCCTGCCGCCTGACCTATCTGTCTGAAATCATAGCCTGATCTTCAGGTGCGGCGCTGCGCCAGAACCAGCAGGCCCGCACCCGCAGCCGCCAGCACGCTGCCCCAAAGGATCCAGACCTTTTGCGCCAGCATGAAGCTGGACGCGGGCCACATGATCAGCCCCGCGCCCTGGCCCATCCAGAGCAGCCCCATGAGCAGGGCGGCGAACCCGAGCACGCGCAGAACAAGTTTCATGCCGTGCTCCTTTCGCCGCCCCGGCGCATCAGCGCTCGCTCACCGGAACATAATCGCGCTGCACCGGCCCGGTATAGAGCTGGCGCGGGCGGCCGATCTTCTGGCCGGGATCGCTGATCATTTCGTTCCATTGCGCCACCCAGCCCACGGTGCGGGCCAGCGCGAAGAGCGCCGTGAACATCGTGGTCGGGAAGCCGATGGCCGAAAGGATGATGCCCGAATAGAAGTCGACGTTGGGGAACAGCTTCTTCTCGATGAAATAGGGATCCGACAGCGCCAGCTCTTCCAGCCGCAGGGCGGTCTCGAACAGCGGATCGGTCACCTTGAGCGAGGTGAACACCTCACGCACCGTCTTTTGCATCACCGTCGCGCGCGGATCGTAGTTCTTGTAGACGCGGTGGCCGAAGCCCATCAGGCGGAACGGATCGTTCTTGTCCTTGGCGCGCGCGATATAGTGCGGGATCCGGTCGGGCGTGCCGATTTCCTTGAGCATGTTGAGCGCGGCTTCATTGGCGCCGCCATGCGCCGGGCCCCACAGGCAGGCAATGCCCGCCGCGATGCAGGCAAACGGATTGGCGCCCGACGAACCGGCCAGACGCACGGTCGAAGTCGAGGCGTTCTGTTCGTGATCGGCATGAAGGATGAAGATCCGGTCCAGCGCACGCTCGACTATCGGGTTCACCTCGTATTCCTCGGCCGGCACGGCAAAGGTCATACGCAGGAAATTGCCGGTGTAGGACAAGTCGTTGCGCGGATAGACGAAGGGCTGGCCGACCGAATACTTGAACGCCATCGCCGCGATCGTGGGCATCTTGGCGATCAAGCGGTGGGCGCTGATCTTGCGCTGTTCGGGGTCCGAGATGTCGGTCGAGTCGTGATAGAATGCCGAAAGCGCGCCGACCACGCCGCACATGATCGCCATCGGGTGGGCATCGCGGCGGAAACCGCGATAGAATACCGAAAGCTGTTCGTGGACCATGGTGTGGCGCGTGATCGTGCGGCTGAACTGCGCCAGCTCGTCGCCCGAAGGCAACTCGCCGTTGAGCATCAGGTAGCACACTTCCATGAAGCTCGAATGCTCGGCCAACTGGCCGATGGGATAGCCGCGGTGCAGCAGCACGCCTTCATCGCCATCGATATACGTCAGCGCGCTGTCGCAGCTCGCCGTGCTGGTGAAGCCCGGGTCATAGGTGAACTTGCCCGTTTCGGCATAGAGCTTGCGGATGTCGATGACATCGGGACCGATCGTGCCGCTTTTGATCGGCATGGCCGTGGTCGTGGTGCCGTCGTTCAAGGTCGCCTGGTTGTCGCTCACGCTCTACCCTCCTGTTTGCACATCGTTTTGCGGCTCAGTGTCAACTTGGCTGAGCCGGCTGGATTGGGTTCGGGCCAAGGCCCGAAAAAGTTACCTCACGCGGCCACGCTGGCCTGATCGGTGATCCGGGCGAGCGACTCGTCTCGGCCCAGAAGCACCAGTACGTCGAAAATGCCCGGCGAGGTAGTCGTGCCGGTCAGCGCGGCGCGCAGCGGCTGCGCCAGCTTGCCGAGGCCCAGCCCGCGCTGTTCTGCCATCGCCTTGAGCGCCGCTTCCAGCGCGGCTGCGTTCCAGTCCTCGCCCGCCAGCCGCTCGGCCATCGCGGCCAGCAGCGCGCGCGCGTCGTCCGTGAGAAGGCCGGCGGCCTTCTCGTCGGGCTGCAGCGGGCGCTGCGCAAAAAGGAAGCGCGCCCCTGCCGCCAATTCGAGGAGATCGGCCGCGCGCACCTTAAGCACCGGCATGGCGGCGGTGAGCAGCGCAAGGCCGGCCGAGTCCATGACGCCAAGCCGCTGTGCCACCAGCGCGGCGAGCCGCGCGTCCTCCGCCTCGCGGATATAATGCCCATTGAGATTCTGCAGCTTCTTGATGTCGAAGCGCGCCGCGCCTTTGCCGACATCGCCGATCTCGAACCACTCCACCGCCTGCTCGCGGCTGATGATTTCAGCATCGCCGTGGCCCCAGCCCAGCCGGAGCAGATAGTTGAACACCGCCTCGGGCAATAGGCCCAGCTCGTCGCGATAGGCATCGACGCCCAGCGCGCCGTGCCGCTTGGAAAGCTTGGCGCCGTCTGCGCCGTGGATCAGCGGAATATGGGCATAAACCTGATCGTCCCAGCCCCCAACTCCACCGGAGCCTTCGACCGCCTGCATCGCGCGGATCACCACCAGCTGGCGAAACGCATTGTTGATATGGTCATCGCCCCGGATCACATGCGTCACGCCCATGTCGTGATCGTCTACCACCACCGCCAGCATGTAAGTCGGCGTTCCATCACTGCGCAGGATCACGTAATCATCGATCTCGGCGTTCTGGACCGTGATCGCCCCTTGCACCAGATCGTTGATCGTGGTCGCACCCTCGCGCGGGGCCTTGATGCGTACCACATAAGGCGCGCCATCGGGCCATGCGTCCGCGCCTGCATCGCGCCATTCGCTTTCGATGCGGAAGGGCCGGCGCTCGGCCTGCGCGGCGGCGCGCCGGGCCGCCAGTTCCTCTTGCGAAAGGTAGCAGCGATAGGCGTGGCCTGCCTCCAGCAGCTTATGCGCCACTTCGGCATGGCGATCAGACCGCGCGAACTGGAACACCGGCGCATCGTCTCCGCCAAGGCCCAGCCAGTTCAGGCCATCGAAGATCGCATCGATGGCCGGCTCGGTCGAACGGGCGCGGTCCGTATCCTCGATCCGCAGCAGATAGGTGCCGCCGTGGTGGCGCGCAAAAAGCCAGTTGAACAGCGCGGTGCGCGCGCCGCCAATGTGCAGATAGCCGGTAGGGGACGGAGCAAAACGAGTGACCACGCCCTTGCGGGCTGCTGCCGATCCCGTGCCGGATCCTGCAGAAACGGTGTCACTGGCGCTTGCCATTGCGGGCGCAATCCTTCCTAATCCCGGTCATGCCGCCACCCATGGTCCAACCTTCTGGCGAACCAGCGCTGCGGCGCTCACGCCTCTGGGACAAACTGGCCGCCTTGTCCAGCATGCACCGCACCATAGAGGCTTTCCTTGCCGCCCGTCCGTTCGAGCGCGGACCATGGCTGGCAGTGGGCTTCGGCGTTGGAATCGCTTGCTGGGCCTTCTTGCCGGGGCCGTGGCAGTGGGCCGGCTTTCTGGCATTGTGCGGCGCGGCGGCAGCAGGCGCGCTGCTGATCGATGCAGAAGGCGATCTGGGCCATTTGCGCGCCGCGCTGATCGGCATGGCGCTGATGCTGGCGGCAGGCTGCGGCACGATCTGGATCAAGTCCGTGCTGGTCGGCAAGCCGGGCATCGCGCGGCCCGAAGTGGTCACGCTGGAAGGCCGCGTGCTGGACCGGCAAGTGGAAGGCGCGCGCGACCGGGTGCGCCTGATGCTCCGCGCCCGGGCCGAAGGCCATGCGGAGCCGCTGCTGGTGCGGCTCAATCTGCCCGATGCCAACGATCAGCCCGCGCTGATCGAAGGCGCAGACGTGCGGCTGCGCGCACGGCTTATGCCTCCCGCGCCGCCGATGCTGCCCGGAGCCTATGATTTTGCCCGCACTGCGTGGTTTCAGGGGCTGGCCGCCACCGGGAATGTAGTGGGACCGGTCACGCTCGTCGGCCCGGCGCGCGAAGGCTGGTCGCTGCGGGCCTGGCAGCAGCGCCTCGCGGATCATGTGCGCGCGCAGCTGTCCGGCTCGCCCGGCACCATCGCTGCCGCCTTCGCCAGCGGGGACCGGGGCGCGATTGCCGAAAGCGACGAGGCGGCGATGCGCGATTCCGGCCTGACCCACTTGCTCTCGATCAGCGGCCTGCATGTCAGCGCCGTGATCGCAGGCACCTATTTCCTCACCATTCGTCTGCTCGCGCTTTTTCCGTTCATCGCGCTGCGGGTGCGGCTGCCGCTTGTCGCTGCTGGCACCGGCGCGGGGGTGGGCGTGTTCTACACGCTGCTGACCGGGGCCGAAGTGCCCACTGTCCGCTCGGTGTCGGGCTCGCTGCTCGTGCTGGCGGCGCTGGCGCTGGGACGCGATCCGCTGTCGCTCAGGCTGCTGGCGACTGCGGCGCTGTTTGTCATGCTGCTCTGGCCCGAAGCCGTGCTCGGCCCCAGTTTCCAGATGAGCTTTGCCTCGGTCATCGCGATTGTCGCCTTCAGCACTTCGGACGCCGCAAAGCGGTTCCTTTCGCACGATCATGAAGGCCGCATCATGCGCCTTGCCCGGAACTTTGCGATGCTGCTGGCGATCGGCGTGGTGATCGAGCTTTCGCTGATGCCGATCAGTCTGTTCCACTTTCACCGGGCCGGGATCTATGGCGCGGTGGCCAATGTCTTTGCCATCCCGCTGACAACGGTGCTGACCATGCCGCTGATCGCGCTGGCACTGGCGCTTGATCTGCTCGGGATCGGTGCGCCCGCGTGGTGGGCCGTGGGCAAATCGCTCGAACTGCTGCTCTGGCTGGCGCATCTGGTGGCCGGCCAGCCGGGCGCGGTGACGATGCTGCCCGGCATGGGGGCAGGGACGTTTGCGCTGTTTGTGGCGGGGCTGCTGTGGACGGCGCTGTGGAGCGGGCGGGTGCGCTTCTGGGGCTTTGTGCCGGTGGCGCTGGGGACGGCTGCGCTGCTGGTGGCGCGCCCGCCCGATATCCTGATCTCGGGCGATGGCCACCATGTCGGGATCACCGGGGAAGGGCCTGATCTGCTGGTGCTGCGCGCGGTGCGGGAAGAAAGCTATACCCGCGCTGCGTTGCTGGAAAACGCGGGGATGAGCGGGGCTGCCGTAGCGCTGGACGAATGGAAAGGGGCGCGCTGCAACCTTGATTCTTGTGCCCTGTCCCTCGTGCGCGGGGGGCGCCGCTTTGAACTGCTGATGGCGCGGGGGCGTGATCTCGTGCCGATCCCGCAGCTGGCGGCAGCGTGCGCGCGGGCAGATATCGTGGTGGCAGACCGCCGCCTGCCCGCCGCCTGCAAACCCCGCCTGCTCAAAGCCGATCGCGCTCTGCTACGCCAGACCGGCGGGCTGTCAATCGATCTCGTCTCGGGCAAAGTGCGCACCGTGGCGGACACGCAAGGGCAGCACGGCTGGTTCCGCCGCCCGCCGCCCTACCAGCCCCGCAAGTGGCAGCGGCAGGGCCCTGCTGCATCAGCTTCAGGCTCACCAGCTTCCACCCCGACAGCTACCGAAGCATCGGGCCTTCCGTCAGCTTAGTGATAGCGGCGCAGCAGCCCGGCAAGCTTGCCCTGAACCTGCACTTCGTGCGGCTGATAGAACTGGGGATCATAGGCCGCATTGGCGGGATCGAGACGAACCATCCCGCGCTCGCGCCGCAGATACTTGAGCGTTGCTTCTTCGCCGCGCACCAGCGCTACCACGATCTCACCATCGCGCGCGGTATCGGTGCGGCGCACGAGAGCATAGTCGCCATCGAGAATCCCGGCCTCGACCATCGAATCGCCCGAGACTTCGAGCGCATAGTGTTCGCCCGAGCCGAGCAGCGCGGCGGGCACGGGCAGCATCGACGTGCCTTCCAGCGCCTCGATCGGGACACCGGCAGCGATCCGGCCATGGAGCGGGATTTCGATCACATCATTGGCAGGCGCGCGCATGGGGGCGGGGCTGCGCAGCGGGGCCAGCAGGGCAGCGCTGCCCGCACCGGTGCCGACCTCGGCGTTTGCGGCCGCGCGGCTGGCGGGCTTGGCGGCAATCGCATCGCTATCGCGGATCACTTCAAGGGCCCGCGCACGGTTAGGCAGGCGGCGAATGAAGCCACGCTCTTCCAGCGCCGAAATCAGCCGGTGCACGCCAGACTTCGACTTCAGGTCGAGCGCTTCCTTCATTTCCTCGAACGAGGGGGAAATGCCGGACTCTTCAAGGCGGGTCTGGATGAAGGTCAGCAGTTCGTGCTGTTTGCGCGTTAGCATTCGGCGCACTCCGCATTTGGTGAACGAATGCGGAACGAATAAGCAACGAAACTGGGGCCGTCAAGCAATTTGCGCGCCTTTACAGCAGGTATACCGGAACAGTGTGGCCTGCCGGCGTTTCGGGCGCATGGGCCGGGCGCACCACCAGCGCGTTGGCGCGCGCCAGCGAGGACAGCGCGCCGCTGTCTTGCAGCCCATCGAGCGCCACGGTGGTGCCATCCCACACGGCGCGCAAAAATTCCATGCGGCTGCCGCCCGCAGGCATGGCTTCGCGCAGCGTGGCCGGAACGGGGCAGGGCATGGGATCGGAGGCGCCAAGTGCTGCGCGGATCAGCGGCAGCAGGAACAGAAACCCGGTGACGAAAGCTGCGGCTGGATTGCCGGGCAGGCCGAGGATGACCTGCGATCCCCGG
>JAIXYF010000063.1 GCA_027490345.1 Novosphingobium sp. | reverse complement strand
CGACCAGTCCGTAAACGATGTGAGTTCCCTGCATGGGGGTCTCATACGGGACAATCACTTACCAAACGGTAACCAAACCGGCTCCGCAGTTCCGGTACCTTGCGGATGGCGGCGGCCCGATATGCGCGGAGTTGCAGACGTGAGTGCAGGGTTTGACAGGCGGGCCATTCCGGCCGGTTCGCGCGAATGGCGCTGGGCCTTGCCCGATGGCCACGAAATCCGCCGCATCGCGATTGCACCGCCGGTTGGAACGCCGGTCCGCGGCTCTTTGCTGTTTTTGCCCGGGCGCGCGGATTTCTATGAGAAGTATCTGGAATCAATGGCAGAATGGGCTGCTGCCGGGTGGCATGTCAGCGCGGCGGACTGGCGCGGGCAGGGGGCTTCCGGGCGGATGACGGCCAACCCGCTGGTGGGCCATATCGCAGACTTTTCGATCTGGATTGCCGATCTGGCGGCGCTGTGGCGCGATTGGCGCGCGGCCACGCCCGGGCCGCATGTGCTGGTGGGCCATTCGATGGGCGGGCATCTGGTGCTGCGCGGCGTGGCCGAAGGCGCGGCCAATCCCGACGCCCTGATCCTCAGCGCGCCGATGCTCGGATTCGTCACGGCGATTCCCCGGTTCATCCAGCAGATCTATGGCCGCATCATGTGCGCCATTGGCGATCCGCTGCGTATGGCCTGGCCGGTCAGCGAAAAGCCCGGCTCGCCGCTCGATCTGCGCGCCACGCTCCTCACCCACGATCCGGACCGCTATGCTGACGAGTTGTGGTGGCGCACGGCGCGGCCTGAACTGGAGATCGGCCCGGCCAGCTGGCGCTGGGTGGAACGAGCGGCGGCTTCCATCGAAACCCTGAGCGCACCGGGGGTGCTGGAAGCGGTGATGGCTCCGGTGCTGGTGCTGGCAGCACGGCACGATGCGCTGGTTTCCTGGCCCGCCATCGATGCGGCAGCGGCGCGCCTGCCGCGCGGCGAGCTGGTGGCCTGGGGGCCGGAGGCGCGGCACGAACTGCTGCGCGAGGCCGATCCGGTGCGCGCGCAGGCCATGGCCGCCATTGCCAGCTTCCTCCATCGCGCGCTTCCCGCCAAGGCAGGCTGAGCTATGGATGCAGAGCAGTTCGATATTGCCATCGTGGGTGCAGGCATGGCCGGGTCCAGCCTTGCCGCCGAATGCGCGCCCCACGCGCGGGTGTTGCTGATCGAGGCGGAGGATACCCCCGGCTATCACACCACCGGGCGCTCTGCCGCGTTCTGGCACGAAACCATCGGTGGCCCGCAAATCTATCCGCTGACAGCAGCTTCGGGGCCGTGGCTGGCTGAGCACGGCTTCCTCAGCCCGCGCGGCGGCCTGCACATCGGGCGCGAGGATCACCGCACGGTGGCGGAACGCTTCGTGGCGGAATTCCAGGCTGCCGGTGCACGGATCGAACTGATCGGGCGCCAGCGGCTTGAGCAGATCGTGCCCGGTCTGCGGCCGAACTGGATCATCGGCGCGTGGGAGCCGGAATGCGCCGATATCGATGTTGCCGCGATGCACCAGCACTATCTGGCCGCCGCGCGCCGGACCGGCAGCGTGCTGCGCGTGCGCGCCCGGCTCGATGGGGCGGCGCGCGAAGGGGCGGAGTGGCGGCTGGCGTGGAGCGGCGCTGCCGGACCGGGCGCGGCGCGGGCGGCGCTGCTGGTCAACGCCGCAGGGGCCTGGGCCGATGGCGTGGCGCAGCTGGCTGGTGCGGCGCCGCTTGGCGTGCAGCCGCTGCGCCGCTCGATGGTGCAGCTGCGCGTCGATCCAGTCCCGCCTGAGGACTTGCCGCTGACCTTGAGCTTTGACGAGGATTTCTATTTCCGACCGCAAGGCGGCCGCCTGTGGCTTTCCCCGCACGACGAGACACCCGATGTGGCGCGCGATGCCGCGCCCGAGGAACTGGATATCGCCATGGCCATCGACCGGATGGAGCAGGCGGTTGACTGGAAAGTGCTGGGTCTGGAGCGGCGCTGGGCCGGCCTTCGAAGCTTCGCGCCTGATCGGCTGCCGGTGATCGGCTTCGATTCGCGCTGCGCCGGGCTGTTCTGGTTTGCCGGACAGGGCGGTTTTGGCATCCAGACCGCGCCCGCCGCCGCCCGGCTCGGCGCGCAATTGCTGCTGGGCCTGCCGCGCGATGCGATGACCGACAAGATCGATCCGTCCGTCTATGCGCCCGCCCGTTTCAGCCCGTAGCGGCGCATTTCAGACTCCCACCGCGCGTGCCGCATGGTAAAGACATAGGTCTATTCACTTGGAGAGATGACCATGGCCCATCGTTTCGAGATCCGGAAGAACAAGGCGGGCGAGTTCGTCGCTTACTTCTGCCACAACAGCGAAGCGATTTTCTGGACCGAAGGTTACAAATCAAAGGCCAGCGCCAAGAATGCCATCGAATCGGTGCTGAAGAACGGCCCCGCTGCCGAAGTGGTGGATACCACCACCGAGGATTGAGGTCCGCTCAGGCGGCGATGGCAGCGTCGCTCGCCAGCTTGTCCACCCGCTCGTTTTCCGGGTGGCCATCGTGGCCCTTCACCCAGACCCATTCGATCTGGTGCGGGCGCGCGGCTG
>JAIXYF010000352.1 GCA_027490345.1 Novosphingobium sp. | reverse complement strand
GCACCTTGACCATGCCGACATTGGCCTCGTCCTGCCCGCTTTCCATGGCGGCGATGATCTGGCGGGCGCATTCCTCGGGGCTGAGCTTCTTGTTGCCGCGCCCGGCGGTCATCGCCGTATCGACCATCGGGGGAAGCGCTTCGAGCACATGAATGCCGGAGCCCTTCAATTGCGCGCGCAGCCCTTGCGTATAGCTGCGCAAGGCGGCCTTCGTGGCGCAGTAGAGCGGCGCACCTGCGCTGGGCGCTATGGCGAGGCCTGAGGTGACGTTGACGATCAGCGCTTCGGGCCGGGTCCGCAGCGCGGGCAGGAGCGCCGCGATCAAGCGGATCGGTGCGTGGAGATTGAGCCAGAGCGTGCGTTAATCGTCCAGCGGATCCGGCGCGCCGAGGCGGTAATCATGCGCGGCGCCCATGCCGGCGTTGTTGATCAGCACATCGATGGCGCGGCCGTTCAGACCGGTCATCACCGCCTCGATGCCTGCCGGGCTGGCCAGATCAGCCGGGATCACGGCAAACCCCTCCCCCTCGGCAGCCGCGATGCGGTCCGGGGTCCGTCCCGTAACGATCAGCGAACCGTCTTTCCCGCGCAATTGGCGGGCAAGGCGCAGGCCAATGCCATCGGTTCCGCCCGTCAGGAGGATCGTTTTGCCTTGAAGTTTCACGCTATTCCCCCGCACCGTTTTGCGGGAGACTAGCGATCCGGTTGCAACCTGCAACCTTCACTTCATCAGCACCAGTTCCTCGGCCATTGACGGGTGAAGCGCCATGGTTGCGTCGAAATCGGCCTTGGTGAGGCCAGCCTTCACCGCGATGGCAGCGGCCTGCAGGATTTCCGGCGCTTCAGGGCCGATCATGTGGATCGCCAGCACCCGGTCAGTCTCGGCATCGACGATCATCTTGTAGAGCCCGCGTTCCGGGCGGTGGCCGAAGATGTTCTTCATCGGCCGGAAATCCGAGGAATAGACCTTGATCGAGCCGTAGGTGTTGCGCGCCTCGCCCTCGGTCGGCCCCACCCCTGCCAGCGGCGGCTGCGAGAACACGGCGCTGGGAATGCAGCTGTAATCGATCGTTACGTGCTTGCCGCCAAACACGCGGTCAGCAAAGGCCTGGCCTTCGCGGATCGCCACCGGGGTGAGCTGGACACGGTCCGTTACGTCACCCACCGCATAGATGCTGGGGCATGAGGTCTGCGCGTGATCGTCGACCAGGATTTCACCGTTCGCGCCCAGTTCGACTCCGGCGGTTTCGAGGCCAAGCCCGTCGGTCTTGGGGCGGCGGCCGGTGGCGACCAGCACCTGATCGGCAAGGATCGGATCGGGCTGGCCTTTGAGCCAGACTTCCAGCAGGCCGTCCTCGCGCTTCACGATCTTGTCGCAAGGGCAATTGAACCGGTACTGGATACCGCGCGCCATCGTGATCTGAAGGAGGCGATCCCGCAGCGCCTCGTCATAGCTGCGCAGCAGAGTTTCGGAGCGGTTGACCACCGTTACGTGACTGCCGAGCGCATTGAAGATCCCGGCAAATTCCAGCGCGATATAGCCGGCCCCGGCAATGACGATACGGCGCGGGAAGGTTTCCAGATGGAACACCTCGTTCGAAGAGATGCAGTGCTCGGCGCCTTCAAATTCGGGCATCACCGGCCAGGCGCCGGTTGCGACAAGGATGACTTTCGCGGTGATCTCGCGCCCCGAACTGGCAAGGCGCACCGAATGCGGCCCGGTGATGACCGCGCGCTCAAGAAAACGCTCGACCTTGTGGGTTTCGAGCGTGGACGTGTAGGCCGCGTTGAGCCGGTCCACGTCTTTCAGCACGGCATCGCGCAGCGTGGGCCAATCGAACGTGGTGTTCTCCACCGTCCAGCCATAATTGGCCGCGTCCTGCAGCTCCTCGGCAAAATGCGAGCCGTAGACGAGGAGCTTCTTGGGCACGCAGCCGCGGATTACGCACGTGCCGCCCACGCGGTATTCCTCGGCAACGGCCACCCGTGCGCCGTGGCTGGCGGCAATACGGCTGGCGCGGACGCCGCCCGAACCGGCGCCGATGACAAAGAGGTCGTAGTCGTAGGGGACATCGTCAGTCATGCAAGGCTCCTCAATCGGGGGCCTATATGGTTGATCCGGCCCTTTCCCGCCACTGCCTATTCGCGTTACGTTGCGGGCTCAGCTATCGATCCCGGCGGCGGCAAGAAGCGCCTGGGTGGAGGGATCGAACTGCGCACCGCCCGCCTCGATGGACTTGGCGATGGCCTTGCCCAGCTCGACGCCGAACTGGTCGAACGGGTTGATGCCCAGCATCATCGCCGAGACAAAGGTGCGGTGTTCGTGGAAGGCGATCAGGCTGCCCAAAGTCGCGGCGCCCAGTTCGTCGCACAGGATCGTGGCAGAGGGGCGGTCGCCGGGATAGTCGCGCGCCATGTCGCCCTCGCCTGCCCTCCCGGCCATCAGCGCGGCGCCTTGCGCAAAGCAGTTTGCCAGCAATGTGCGGTGGTGCGCCGGATCGAAATCATGGCCGGGAATGCTCACCGCCAGAAAATCGACCGGGATCAGGTGCGTGCCTTGATGAAGCAGCTGGAACACCGCGTGCTGCGCATCGGTGCCGACCCCGCCCCAAGTGACCGGCGCGCTGGGCCGGGCGAGCGGCGCACCTTGTGCCGTAACGCGCTTGCCGTTGGATTCCATTTCCAGCTGCTGGAGATAGCTTGGCAGCAGGCGCAGCCGTTCGTCATACGCAAAGACGGCGCGGCTGCCGCAGTGCCGGGCCTGCGTGTAGTAGAGATCGGCAAAGGCGGCGCGGATCACCACGTTCTCGGCGATGGGCGCCTCCACAAAGTGCTGATCGATGGCGGCGGCACCGGCAAGGAAGGCGGCAAACCCGTCCCACCCCAGCGCAAGCGCTATGGGAAAGCCGATCGAGGACCAGAGTGAGTAACGCCCGCCAACCGTTTCGGCGAACGGCAGCACGCGGGTTTCATCGACGCCCCAGGCCACCGCCTTGTCCGGCGCGGCGGTGAGCGCGACGACACGGCCGAAGGGGTCTTGAACGCCGCCCGCGCGCAGCCAATCGAGCGCGCTTGTCGCATTCATCAGCGTTTCGGTGGTGGTGAAAGTCTTGGAGGCCACGGCAATCAGCGTGGTGGCGGGATCGCACTGCGCCACGGCAGCGGCAAGCGCGGCGCCATCGACATTGGCGACGACATGG
>JAIXYF010000004.1 GCA_027490345.1 Novosphingobium sp. | reverse complement strand
CCCCTCCGCCATGCTATCCGCCCCTGCCGAGGTGGTCTGCGGGCTGCACGGCTGCCTTCAGGCGCGCGCGATCAGCGGGCACCTGCCTGCTTCAGGATCGGCTCCAGCGCGTCCCAGCTCGCCACTTCGGCATTGCGGCCGTTAACGATGAAGGTGGGCGTGCCGGTGACGTTGTATGTATCGCCTGCCTTCTGCGTATCGTCGGCCAGCTTGGTCGCGGTGTCGCTCTTTGCGAGGCACTGCGCCGCCTGATCCTTGGCGATGCCGCGCGCTGCGAAGAAATCGTTGAGCCCGCCGCGTGAACCGATGGCGCCGAAGATCTGCGCGGGCGGCAGATTGGCGGCCTGCAATTCGGGGCCGACGGGCTTCAGCCCTTCGAAAATCGCGGCCTGATTGGCAAAGACCTGCTCGGTCAGCGCAAAAAAGCTTTCGGGCGAGCCGCAGCGCACCAACATGGCCATCGTGGTATCATAGGGATCGCGCACGAAGTTGCGGAATTCGACGCTGACCGTGCCCTTGGCGACATAGTTATCACGCAGGCTCGGGAAGCCCTTCTCGGCGAACTCGGCGCAATGCGAGCAGGTGAGTGAGGCAAATTCAATGAGCTTGATCGGCGCATCGGGATTACCCATGCGGTAGCCGCCTTCGGGCGTGACAGAAACCACATCGGCCCAGGCCTTGCCCGCTGGCGGCACAATGGCCTTGAGCGGCGCGCCAACGGGGGCAGCCCCTGCTTCTTCCTTCTTGCCGCAGGCGGCAAGGCCCAGCGCAAGCGGGAGCAGGGCAAGGCCGAGAGCGGCACGGCGGGGCGAGGACAGCGTGGTCAGCATGGGATCGGGGTTCGCTTCGCTGGTGAGGACGACAGACGCCGGAAGGATTAGCCGATTGGCGGGCAGGATTGAAGGGGGCCGGAACACCGGCGCCGGGGATTGTCGGCAGGCCTAGCGCAGCCGCGCTTCCACTTGCGGTTTCAGCGTGGCCCAGGTGAATGTCCCGCTCAGCGGCACGCCATTGAGCACGAACGCGGGCGTGCCGGAAATGAAGTCCTTCTCGACCGCTTCCTTGGTGTGCTGGGCCAGCCGCTCGGCCAGCGCCTTGTTGGCCAGGCAGCGATCCGTTGCGGGGCGATCATAACCGCGCGCCTGCATCAGGCTGTAGAGCCCGAGATCGCTGGCGATGGCGCGGGTGCGCGCGGCGAAATCAGTGGTCGACCAGCGCGCCTTCTGCGCATCGGACAGCCTGCCAATCGGTTCCATCCACGTGCTCTGATGACGCAGGAAGGTCATGTGATTGCCGAAGAATTTGGAGGGCGGCCCGCAGTGCGCCAAAAGCGCGACAGTGACATCGACCGGATCGCGCACGAAGCTGCGCACTTCGATCGAGCCCTTGCCCGGGCCGACCAGCCCGATCCGCAGCTGAGCATCGGATTCCGCTTCGAAATGCGCGCAGTGCGGGCAGGTGTAGCTGATATATTCGACCAGTTTGATCGGCGCGGCGGGGTTGCCCAGCACGTGGCTATCGGCCGGCGTGCGCGCGACCACAGCGTTCCAGTTCACTTTTGCCGGGGCCGGGGTAGGCGCAGGCTTGCTGGCCGCCGTCAGCAGTGCTGCGCCGCACAGGGCGGCGAGCCCGAGGGCAATGGTCCTGAACATCGTACGCATCGTCAGCCCTGCTTTCCCTTCACTTCGCCTCAGTCGCATCACCCAGGCTGCGCGCCAGCGATTCCAGCACCGTGCGCAGCTCTGGATCGCCGATATCGCGCAGGCTTTCGCCAAGTTCCATCGGAATCGGCTTGAGCGATGGCGGCGCTGCCCGAACGGGCCGCTGCGGATCAGTACTGGCGGGCGGCTGAACCGCACCTTGCCGCAGCTTCACGCGCGCCACTGCCCGGTAGCCGAAGAACTGGTTCACCCGATCGATGATTTCGGGGATCACATGCTGGATCAGCGGCGCGTGCGCCGGGGTGACGACGAGCTGCAGAATGCCCTCTGCCCGTTCGCCGGGCGGGAAGCGTATCGATTCGGGCGCGCAGTGGCGGGCGTGGGCCGGGCCCACGATTTCGCCCCAGCGCGAGACGACCGAGCTTTGCACAAAGCCGAACCGGCGGAACGCGGTGCGGCCAATCGCGGGCATGAGATCAGCAATGGCGCGCGCCTCCCCGCCGCGCGGTCGCTCATAAGTGCGCGCCGCCGGGGCGGCCTTTGCGCTTTTGCCTATACCTTTGGCCTTGGGGGGCGGATCGCGTTCCATATCGCGCGCCGCCATGCCATAGCCGCGCCATGCAGGCCAGTGGCGAGACGGCAGAGACAGGGGAATCAGACGCTGGCGCGGCGCAAGTGCCCGGCGCACTGCTGGCGTGGTATGATATCAATGCCCGCCGCCTGCCCTGGCGCGCCATGCCCGGAGAGCGGCCGCCGCAGCCCTACCGGGTCTGGCTGTCCGAAGTCATGCTCCAGCAGACCACCGTGGCGGCCGTGCGCGCCTATTACGCGAAGTTCCTCGCGCTCTGGCCTACGGTAGAGGCGCTGGCTGCGGCGGACGACGGCGATGTCATGGCCGCATGGGCGGGGCTGGGCTATTATGCGCGGGCGCGCAATCTGCTGGCCTGCGCGCGCGAAGTGACGAGGCGCGGCGGCTTTCCGCAGACGGAGGCGGCCTTGCGCGAATTGCCGGGGCTGGGCGCCTACACCGCCGCTGCCGTTGCCGCGATTGCCTTCGGGCAGCGCGCGGTGGTGGTCGATGCCAATGTCGAGCGGGTGGTTTCGCGCCTGTTCGCGATTGCCGAGCCGCTGCCCGGTGCGCGCACTGCGATCCGCGCCGCCACCAACGCGATCACGCCCGAACGCCGCGCGGGCGATTTCGCGCAAGGACTGATGGATCTGGGTTCATCGATCTGCACGGTGCGCAGCCCTCGCTGCCTGCTATGCCCGCTGGCGGAGCATTGCGCGGCGCGGGCGGCGGGCACGGCGGAAGCCTTTCCGGTCAAGGCCGCCAAGAAGGCCAAGCCCATGCGCACCGGCACAGCCTTCTGGATCGAGCGCGATGGCGCGGTTCTTCTGGTCCGGCGTGAGGGCAAGGGCATGCTCGGCGGAATGCGCGCGCTGCCCGATGATGGCTGGTCTGCCCGCAGCCATGGCCACGGCGCGCCGCCCGCCCCCGGGCCATGGCGCAGCGCGGGCATGGTGCGCCACGGCTTCACGCATTTCGATCTCGAACTGCAATTGATGGTTGGCGAGGGCGGCGATTACGCTAGTCTGCCAACGGGGGAGTTCTGGCCGGTCGATCGGCTTGAGGCGGCAGGGCTGCCCACGGTTTTTGCCAAGGCCGCGCGTCTGGCGCTCGCACACAGGTAGTTCATGCACGATACTTCGCTTCTGCTTTCCCGGCGTTCCCTGCTGCGTTCGGCCGGCTGGCTCGGTGCCGGTCTGGCTGGCTCGGCGCTT
>JAIXYF010000377.1 GCA_027490345.1 Novosphingobium sp. | reverse complement strand
GCGTGCGACGAATATGCCCTGCAATCGCAGCAGCGCACTGCCGCCGCGCAGGCCGCGGGCAAGTTCGATGACGAGATTGTCGCGGCCAGCGCTTCGATGGGCGTGCAGAACAAGGAAACCGGCGAGATCACGATGCAGGAGGTGCATCTGACGAAGGACGAGGGCAATCGCCCCTCGACCACGCTGGAGAACCTGCAGGCGCTGAAGCCGGTGATCGAAGGCGGCATCGTGACGGCGGGCAACGCCAGCCAGCTGTCGGATGGCTCCGCCGCCGTCGTGCTGATGGAAGCCGCCGTCGCCGCGAAGAAGGGCCTGGCGCCGCTGGGCCGCTATATGGGCATGGCCGCCGCTGGCACCGAACCTGACGAAATGGGCATCGGCCCGGTCTTCGCGGTTCCTGCCCTTCTCAAGCGGTTCGGCCTCAAGATGGACGATATCGGGCTGTGGGAGCTGAACGAGGCCTTCGCCGTGCAAGTGCTCTATTGCCGCGACAAGCTGGGCATTCCGGGTCACTTGCTCAACGTGAACGGCGGCGCGATCTCCATCGGCCATCCTTATGGCATGACCGGCGCGCGCGGCGTGATGCACGCGCTGATCGAGGGCAAGCGCCGGGGTGCGAAGCATGTCGTCGTCACGATGTGCGTGGGCGGCGGCATGGGCGCTGCGGGATTGTTCGAAGTCCTCTGACCTCCAGAGCGCGGCACAAAAGAAAGGGGCGCTGCCGGACAGACCGGCAGCGCCCCTTCTCATGTCAGGAGCATCAGGCGATCAGAGCACCAGATCGGCAACCGTAATCGCGTTCACGCCTTCCAGCACGATGGCGAATTCCGCCGCCGGGCCTTTGTCGATGCTGCCGAACAGCGTGTGCGTTGCGGCATCGAACCACACCACACCGGCGCCGTTGCCTGCGGTCGGCGCGCTGGCCACCAGGGTGAAGGCATCGTTGCTGCCGCCCTTGATCGCGTCGATCGCCGAGAGATCGATCTTGTCGGTCCCCGAGACGAAGTCGGTCACGCGGTCGGAAATGCCCGGGCGCGAGTCCTTCACATCGGTGAAGCGGAAGGTATCGGCGCCGGTGCCGCCGATCAGCGTGTCGCGGCCCTTGCCGCCGGTCAGCGTGTCGTCGCCCATGCCGCCATCGAGGACATTGGCATCCTTGCCGCCGGTCAGCGCATCATCGAAATCCGTACCGATCACGTTTTCGATGCCCTTGATCGTGTCGAGCCCGGTGCCGGAGTCGTTCGCGATGGGGTTGGCGATGCCGATGTAGAGATCAACGCTCACGCCGGCCATGGCATCGGAGTAGTCGATCGTGTCGGTGCCCTTGCCGCCAGTGAAGGCATCATTGCCCACATCCTGACCGGCGAGGAACCGGTCGTTGCCGTCGCCGCCGTTGACCTTGTCCTTGCCTTCGCCGCCGAGCAGGGTGTCATCACCCTTGCCGCCTTCGAGCGTGTCATCGCCCTTGCCGCCCATCAGCTGGTCGGCATCGTCGTAGCCCAGCACCTTGTCGTCGCCGTCGCCGCCGTCGACGATGTCGTTGCCGATGCCGCCGCCGACGGTGTCGTTGCCTTCGCCGCCATTCAGCGTGTCATCGCCTTCTTCGCCGCGCAGGGTATCGTTGCCGATGCCGCCCGCCAGCGTGTCGTTGCCCAGTCCGCCGTGCAGGCCGTCGTTGCCATCGCCGCCGTTGAGCATGTCGTTGCCGTCGCGGCCCAGCAGGCGGTCATCGCCGACGTTGCCGAACATCGTGTCGTCGCCAGCGCCGCCATCCAGCATGTCGCCCTTGGCGCCGCCGTAAAGGTCGTCGTTGCCTTCGCCGCCGAACAGCTTGTCGTTGCCGTCACCGCCATCAAGGATGTCGTTGCCGCTGCCGCCATCGAGCACGTCATTGTCGTTGTCGCCGATCAGGCCATCGTTGCCAGCGCCGCCATCGAGCAGATCGCCGCCATTGCCGCCGAGCAACACGTCATCGCCCGTGCCGCCGCGCAGCGTGTCCGCGCTGCCGAGCCCGGCGATGTGATCATCACCCGCGCCGCCGCCGATCACGTTCTTGCCATGATCGCCCTGCAGCGAATCGTCGTTCGAACCATCGCTGTCCTGGTCGCCAGGCACGCTGCCGTCGTCTTCGCCAGCGGTCGGATCGTTGATGATCTTGCCGTCGAGCGACCGGAACACGACCGTGCTGCGCACATAGAACGAAGCGTCATCGGTGGTCGAAGGCGTCTGCACGAAGCTGCGGTACTTGATGTAGGCGCCGAACGTGCTGGTCAGCGTGATCACGCCGGTTGCGGGATCAAGGCTGAGCTGCTGGTTCTTGTTCAGCGGCGCGACTTCGAGCGAACCATCGCTTTCCACTTCATAGCGGGTGATCGGCGTGGTCGTGGTGTCAAATTTGAAGAGTTGCGTCATGGGTAGTCCCTCCTTCGCAAGAAAATTCCGGCTGTCCCGCGCAAGTCTGCAACGGGCCTGTACTGTGCCTGGCAACATTAACTAACGGTCTTTGCTGACATATCAGCGACATACTTGTTCATGGGGCGTACAGGTTCGCGGCAGCCTGCTGCACCATTTGTGCCAGGCAAAGCCATGAAAACAGGCGGGAAAGCGGTGTATCCGCGCCGCCGTGACGGCACGTTTATGACACCGGATCGGGCCCAATGCTGCACATCTATTTTGCAGCCAGGCCATCCCGATTCGCGCTTGAGCCGGCGCGCTGTCGGCCTTAGCCAAGGGATCAAGGAGCCGTGCCGATGACTGTTGCTGCCGACGATACCAGCCCTCCCAACGACAGACCCTGGCCGCAGGACGGCCGCGAACGCCTGATCTACCCTTCGCCCGTGGGCTGGAAGGGCACTGATTTCGTCGACAACGAGGCCGAACTGCTCAAGCGCCTGAACCCCAAGACGGTGTTCATGATGGGCGACAACCCCGCCCTGCCCCGGATGCCCGAACGCCCGCGCCTGATGGATTTCTTCCGCTGCCGCTTCGGCGATATCACCGTGCGCCACCTGCTCGTCAGCGCCAAGCGCGCGCTGGATGACGGGCTGCCGGAAAAGGTCGTAATGGCCTGCCTGCTGCACGACATTTCCAACGGCTGCCTGATCCGCTGCGACCACGGCTACTGGAGCGCGCAGCTGGTGGAGCCCTATGTCGATCCCGAAGTCGCCTTCGCGGTGAAGTATCATCAGGCGCTGCGCTATGTGCCCGATGAAGCCGCGGGGTACGCCTATCCGGAAAGCTATCACGCCTTCTTCGGCCCGGACTATCAGGTGCCGGACTATCTGCTGCGCGACGCCGAGTACGCGAAGAACCACAAGTGGTACATGACCGCGCGGCAGATGACGCTCTACGACACCTACTTCTTCGACGATTTCCCGGTGGTGGCGCCCGAGGAGCTGGAAGACGTGATCGGGCGGAACTTCAGGGAACCGGAGGAAGGGCTGGGCTTCGATGGTTCGCCCAGCGCGCACATGTGGCGGACGATGATCTGGCCGAATAACTTTTTGTGAGGGGGTGATTTTTGCCCGGTGGGGCCTCAGAATTGCCTGTCAGAAACCGACCCCGTTTCGGTCATTGAAGCTGACCTCGTCGTCGCATAGAATCGAGTTCAAGAAGTGCGCAGGAATTTCGGTGATGTCTATGTCCCCCTCAATCGGCGGCACATGCTTATGCGGCAAAGTGCGCTTTGTTATCGAAGGTAAATTTGGTCCTGCGGGTCAGTGCCATTGTTCAAAGTGCCGCAAAGTATCTGGTACGGATGGCAATGCTGTATTCTACACAGCTTCGAAGAGCTTTCGATGGCTACAG
>JAIXYF010000092.1 GCA_027490345.1 Novosphingobium sp. | reverse complement strand
TGGCGAATTGCTCAAAGGCTATGACAAGGTGCTGGTGCCCGAAATGAACACCGGCCAGTTCAAGACCGTGCTGCGCGACCAGTTCCTGGTTGACGCACAGCCGCTTAACAAGACCAGCGGCCAACCCTTCACCATCGCGGAAATCGAAGCCGCGATTGATGAAGAACTGGCTTAAGGGGATATCGACATGAACGACATGACACCCATCGCCAAGGTCCAGACCTCGCTGAAGGACTGGGAAACCGATCAGGAAGTGCGCTGGTGCCCGGGCTGCGGTGACTACGCGATCCTGAAAGCCGTGCAGCGCACCCTGCCGGAAATCGGCGCTGATCCGGCCAAGACCGTGTTCGTTTCCGGCATCGGCTGCTCAAGCCGGTTCCCCTATTACGTCGAAAGCTACGGCTTCCACACGATCCACGGCCGCGCGCCTGCCTTCGCCACGGGCCTCAAGCTTGCCAATCCGGAACTCGATATCTGGCTCGTCACGGGTGACGGCGACGGCATGTCGATTGGCGGCAACCACACGATGCACGTGCTGCGCCGCAATCTGAACACGCAGATCCTGCTGTTCAACAACGAGATCTACGGGCTGACCAAAGGCCAGTATTCGCCCACGAGCCGCCTGGGCACAGTCTCACCCACCACGCCGCTGGGCTCGGTGGACCGGCCGGCCAGCCCCTGCGCCTTCGCGCTGGGCGCGGGCGGGCGCTTCATCGCGCGGGCCTATGACGTAGCCAAGGAACTCCCCTCTGTGCTCAAGGCGGCGCACGCGCATCAGGGTGCGGCGTTTGTGGAGATTTTCCAGAACTGCATTGTCTATAACAAGGACGTATTTGCCGATTTCACCGAGAAAGCCGGTGCCGCCACGGGCCAGCTCTGGCTGAAGCATGACGAGCCGATGCTGTTCAACAAAGGCAGTCAGGGCATCGCGCTCGATACCGAGACGCTCATCCTCAAGGTTGTCGATGTGGTGGACGGTGATTGGCAGGGGGCGGGCGTCCGCGTCCACGATGAGAAGAACCGCGCCATGGCGCACCTGCTGGTCGAGATGCCGTTCGGGCCGTTCCCGATGGCGCTGGGCGTGATCTACGACGATCCGCGCCCGACGTTCGAGGCTGCGGTGATCGAGGAGCGCGGGCGCGCTGCGGCGGGCAAGACCGCGAACCTCGCCGCACTGCTGAGCAAAGGCCAGACCTGGACAGTGGAGTAAGCTTCACCCTTTCGGGGAAGTTGGCGGGTGCAGCGGCTTGTGCGATAGGCCCGGGCGATGACGCAAGCTCCCTCCATCGTCTGGCTGCGCCGCGATCTGCGCCTGGCCGATCAGGCCGCCTTTGCCGCTGCCACCGCTGCCGGGCCGGTGATCCCGGTCTATGTGCTGGACGATGAGACCCCGCGCCACCGCCGCATGGGAGCCGCTTCGCGCTGGTGGCTGCATTACAGCCTTGCCAGCCTTGATGCCGATCTCAGGGCACGAGGTTCGCGCCTCATCCTGCGGCGGGGACGAAGCGAGACGGTGCTGGCCGAGTTGGCGCGGGAAACCGGCGCCGCCACGGTGCATTGCCTGCGCCATTATGAGCCCTGGTGGCGCAATGCCGAACGCGCGGTGGGCGAGGTGGTGACGCTGGAGCGCCATCATGGCAACTTCCTTGCCCCGCCCGGATCGGTGACGACAGGCAGCGGCAGTCCCTATAAGATCTTTACGCCGTTCTGGCGCGCCCTTGAAGCGACCATGCCGCCCGCCGCGCCGCTTTCCGCCCCGGAGCGCCTGCCTGCCCCCGGTGCATGGCCTGCGTCCGATACCCTTGATGCTTGGAACCTGCTGCCCACCAAGCCCGATTGGGCTGGCGGCATGAGGGCGGAGTGGACGCCCGGCGAAGCGGGCGCGGCCGAGCGCCTGGACGCCTTCCTGCCCCGCGCCCGCGCCTATGGCGAACGCCGCAATCTGCCTGCCGTGCCCGGCACCTCGCGCCTTTCGCCGCACCTGCACTTCGGCGAGATTTCGCCCGCGACGATCTGGCACGCCGCAGCCGAACGCGGCGGCACGGTCGGCACGTTTCTGGGCGAGCTGGGCTGGCGCGATTATGCGCAGAACGTGATCCTGCAGATGCCCGATTATGCTGGAAAGCCCGCGCGCGAAGCTTTCGAAAGCTTCCCCTGGCGGGATGATCCGCAGGGCCTGGCCGCATGGCAGCAGGGGCGCACGGGCTATCCCATCGTCGATGCCGGGATGCGCGAGCTGTGGTCGACGGGCTGGATGCACAACCGTGTGCGGATGATCGCGGCCAGCTTCCTGATCAAGCACTTGCTGATCGATTGGCGCGCGGGCGAGCAATGGTTCTGGGATACGCTGGTCGATGCCGATTACGGCTCGAATGCCGTCAACTGGCAGTGGAGCGCAGGTACCGGCGTCGATAGCAACATGTTCGTGCGGATCATGGCCCCGCTCACCCAATCGCCCAAGTTTGATGCGGCGGCCTATATCCGCACATGGGTGCCCGAACTTGCGCATCTGGACGATACGCGCATCCACGATCCCGATGTGCGCCCGCGTGGTTATCCGCCGCGCCTGATCGGTCATGCCGAAGCCCGCACGCGCGCGCTGGCGGCCTATGCGCAGTGGAATGCCAAGGATTGAACCGGCCGGTTCGCTTCATTGTCCCCAGTGGCCAGCCTCAAGCAGACTTGAGGTTTTTTGAAAAACTTAGAAAAAATTTAACCATCCGCCCTCATGTCACTGCGCGGTAGACACCGTCGCCGCGATAGCGCTGCAGGATGTTGTCATGGATGATCGGGCTGATCAGGCTGGCAAAAGCGCAGCCCACTTGGCCGCGCTGCCACCACACCACTTCGCTTTGCAGCGATTCCAGCCCCGGCAGCGTCAGCCAGCAGATTGTGCCCACGTGCATCCGGTTGAGCGCGGTGGCAGAAAATCCCCCGAGCGACAGATCATGCACCACCGTGTGAAAGCTTTTTGCACCCGAAGGGCGCAGGCTCGCGGGAATGTTGACCTTGCTGCGCGGCGCGCAGCGGTCCTCCTGCGTGGCCAGATAGTATGCTTCGTTCGCGTAAGGATCCCAGTCCCGGTGCATGGCGATTGTCCTGAGCCGTTGCGGTCGTCCCCGTGTGGGAAAACCTGCGGCAGACTATCGCCCCCAGCTCTTAACCGTTCGTCAGGACTTGTGGTTCGCGGGGCTGGTTAACCGCAAAGCGGGCCGGGCTGGCAAACTGTTCACCAACAAGCTTCGTGATGTAATCGCCAACCACTTCTGGAAGTTTAACGCTGGCGGGGTCTTCGCCGGGATAGGCCTTGGCGCGCATGGCCGTACGTGTGGCGCCGGGATCGAGGATTGCCACGCGGATCGCGGAAAGGCTGCGCACTTCCTGCGCATAGGCATCGAGCAGGTTTTCGAACGCGGCCTTGGTCGCGCCGTAAGCCCCCCAATAGGCGCGCGGGGCAGAGCCGACGCTGGACGTCACGCCAATCACGCGGGCGTCCTTGCTCTTCTTGAGCATCGGATCGAAGCCTGCGATCAGCGACTGTGTGGCGAGCACATTGAGCGTCATCGCCCGCGTCAGATCCTTCTGGTCGATCTGCCAGACCGGCGTAAGCGTGGGCAGAACGGCCGCATTGATGACGAGGATGTCAAGCGCATCCCAGCGGCGGGCGATGGCGGCGGCCAGCCGCGCAATGCCATCAGGCTCGGCCAGATCAACCGGCGCGATGGTCGCCTTGCCGCCTGTTTCATAAATCGCCTGCTCGGTCGCCTCAAGATCCTTGCCCGCCCGCGCGGTGAGGATGACGTGGGCGCCGGCCGCTGCCAGCGCCTTGGCCGTGGCTGCGCCGATGCCCCGGCTTGCGCCGGTGACGAGGGCAAGCTGCCCGTCCAGAGGCCCAGCCGTGCTCATGCCTTTTTCCCTGCTGCCTGCCGGCCAACAGGCAGCGGCAATTGATCCGCGCCTTCACGGCCGATCAGATCGGTCAGCCGGGTCGGGTATTCGCCGCTGAAGCAGGCGTCGCAATATTGCGGGCAGGCTTTGTTGCGCTCGGCCTCTCCGACCGCGCGATAGAGCCCGTCGATGGAAATGAACGCGAGGCTGTCAGCGTGGATGAAGCTGGCCATGGCCTCGACATCCCTCGTGGCGGCCAGCAGTTTCGATCGTTCGGGCGTATCGACACCATAGAAGCAGGAATGTTCGGTCGGCGGGCTGGCGACGCGGAAGTGGACTTCGCTCGCGCCGGCATCACGCATCATTTGCACGATCTTCATCGAAGTGGTGCCGCGCACGATCGAATCGTCGATCAGCACGATGCGCTTGCCTGCCACCAGGGCGCGGTTGGCATTGTGCTTGCGCTTCACATCGGCGTGGCGTGCGCCGTCCGAAGGCTGGATGAAGGTGCGGCCGACATAATGCGAACGGATGATGCCCAGCTCGAACGGAATGCCCGAGGCCTGTGCATAGCCGAGCGCGGCAGGCACGCCGCTATCGGGCACCGGGATCACCAGATCGGCTTCCACTTGGCCTTCCCGCGCCAGTTCGGCGCCGATGGCCTTGCGCACTTCATAGACCGAGCGGCCGCCCATGATGGAGTCCGGGCGGCTGAAATAGACGTGCTCGAAAATGCAGGGGCGCGGGCTGGGGCGGCCGAACGGGCGGTGGCAGCGGATTTCGCCGTCATGCCCCACCTGAATCATCTCGCCCGGCTCGACCTCGCGCACGAAGTCTGCGCCGATCACGTCAAGCGCAACCGTCTCGCTAGCGAAGACCACGGCATCGCCCAGCTTGCCCATGACCAGCGGGCGGATGCCCAGCGGATCGCGGCAGGCAATCATGCCTTCATTGGTCAGGCAGATCAGCGAATAAGCGCCTTCCACCAGCCGCAATGCATCGATGAACCGATCGAGCAGCGTGGGATAGCGGCTTGTCGCGACGAGGTGGATGATAACTTCGGTATCGGACGTGGACTGGAAGATCGCGCCCTTGGCCACCAGATCGCGCTTCAGCGTCATCGCGTTCGAGATATTGCCGTTGTGCGCGATGGCAAAGCCGCCCGTGGCCAGATCGGCAAACAGCGGCTGCACATTGCGCAGGCCCGAACCGCCGGTGGTGGAATATCGCACATGGCCCGCTGCCATCATGCCGGGCAGTTCGGCAATCGCCTCGCTGCTGGAAAAGATGCTGGCGACATGGCCGATGCCGCGCCGCGAATAGAATTCGTGTCCATCGAAACTGGTGATGCCCACCGCTTCCTGCCCGCGGTGCTGCAGCGCGTGCAGCCCGAGCGCGGAAATGGCAGCGGCATCGCGCGCACCCAGCACGCCGAAAATGCCGCATTCCTCGCGCAACTTGTCCCCGTTCTCGTCGAAAAACGGATGAGCTGCGCCGCAAAGGGGATCAGGGATGTTCATGGATGTTCCGGAACTTGCGCTGCGGCGCCTGTACCGACGCCTTCATCGCGCCATGTGGCGGGCTTTGGGGCGTAACGCAAGGGCTTGCGAGGCGCAGTTGCGACCTGCGCGGCTGCCTTGCCACGTGCGCTGCTTGTGCCTAGATGGCGCACACATGCTGAAGCGAGCCCGCTCTTGATCCTCTCACCCTTCGAATGGACCATCGCCCGGCGCTATATGCTGCCGGGCCGGGGAGAGGCGTTTATCGCCATGGTGGCTGGGATCAGCTTGGTCGCGGTCATGCTCGGCGTGGCCGCGCTGGTCATCGTGATGAGCGTGATGAACGGTTTTCGCGCTGAATTGCTCGACAAGATCGTGGGGCTCAATGGCCATGCGATCATCCAGGCC
>JAIXYF010000385.1 GCA_027490345.1 Novosphingobium sp. | reverse complement strand
TGGCCGCGATCGGAGCCGTGCCCCCACACCGGCCGCGCCAATTGCACCGCATAGTGCAGCGCCACGAGCCCGGCGGGGACTGCGGCTGCCATGCCATATTCGACGACCATCACCCGGTTCAGCAGCGAGGTGGCGAGCATGACGATGGCACCGATCGATGCCTGCACCAGGCCGATACGGATGATCGAGAGCCAGCCGAAGCCTACCGCCTGTTCGCGGAGCGCCATCACCAGTGGCCGCCAAGGCCGCCGGCGGCTGCCAGCATGCCCAGGACATAAAGGCTGACCCCGGTCGCGCTATACCACGGGGTGTGGCGCGCAGGATCGCGGAGCAATCGGGGCATCAGCGCAAACTGCGCCGCCAGCACACCCGCCACGATCAGCGCGGAAAGCATGAGCCCTTCGCGCAGCAGATAGGCCGCAACGATGACTTGCGCGAGCGCCATGACGCCGCAGGCCAGAAGCGCAGCGCCGCGCACCCCGAGCACGACCGGCAGCGAGCGCACACCGGTTTGCGTATCACCTTCCACCGCCTTGAAATCATTGAGTGTCATGATGCCGTGCGCGCCGAGGCTATAGAGCACGAGGACGATCAGGACCGGAGTGGATGGCAAGCTGCTGGTCATCACCGCAGCGCCGGTGAACCAGCTGAGGCCTTCATAGGTCAGGCCGACGAGCGCAGGCCCCCACCAGCCGCTGGCCTTGAGGCGAAACGGCGGCGCGCTGTAGGCCCAGGCCGAGGCCAGCCCGATCATCGTGGCGACCATGACCCATGTGCCAAGCGCCGCGCCGACCGCGAAAGACAGCAGCGAACCGGCGCAGGCGATCCACAGACCCCAGCGGCCGGGAATACGGCCCGACGGAATCGGGCGGTTCGGTTCGTTGATGGCATCGACGTGGCGATCGAACCAGTCGTTGATCGCCTGACTATTGCCGCACACCAGCGGCCCTGCCAGCATCCCGCCCAGGATCACCGCGAACCAGTGGCCCGAAACCGGCTGGCCCGAGGACACCACACCGCACATGAACGCCCAGATCGGCGGAAACCAGGTGATCGGCTTCAAGAGCTCCAGCACATCCCGCGCGGCGGGACGGCGGGAAACCTGGGTCAGCGACCGGGCCGAAGTGGCTGGTTGAGTCATGCAGGGAGGGTATGGTTGACACTCGCAAGTGTCAATTGATTCTTACACTTGCGCGGCTTTGCGCTATTCGCTCTCGCCCACAAGATTGCCCAGACCATAGCGGTGGAGCTTCGAGTAGAGGCTCTGGCGGCTGAGGCCGAGGATTTCGGCGGCAGAGGCCCGGTTGTCCGACGTGTAGGCCAGCGCCGCTTCGATGCACAGCCGCTCGATCAGATCAGTGCTTTCGCGCACGATTTCCTTGAGCGAGGCGCGCCCGACCAGCTCGGTGAGCTGCTCGACCGAGCGCGGCAGATCGAGCGGGGTGGGCGGCAGATCGCGCAAGCGGCGTCCGATCTCGCGGATCGCGAAGCCATAGCAGGGTGAATCGCCCGAAGTGCGCACGGCGGACAGTTCGACCGGCTCTTCCAATTCGGAATCGCGGGCACGCACCACGGTGCCGACATTGCGGGCGAGGCCATATTTGGTGAGCTGGCCTTCGATGAGATCGAGATCGATCCCCGGGCGGCCGACGAATTCGCCAAGCGGGCGGCCGCGAATCTGATCGAGCGAGGCGGCGCGCGCCAGTTCAAGGAACGCGATATTGGCTGCGATGATCCGCATGCGCGCATCGGCCACGACAAAGGCATCGGGCATCCGCTCAACGATATCGAGCAGCGTTGCCGCACCTTCGGTGGTGCGGCCCGTGGGCGAACTCAGCCGGACCAGCAGATAGCGCCCGCCCAGCTGGCGAAAGCCCGTGGCTGAAAGCGTCAATTCCGCGCGCCCGCGCTCAAGCTCCACGGTGAGCGGGGAGACATCGGACGTGGTGAGAACCGCGCCGAGATAGGCGATGAGCGGATCGCGCGATCCGCGCGCCACAAGGCCTGAGAGCTTTGCGCCGACAAGGCTGCCGGGACGCGCATCGAGCATGGTGTGGGCTGCCGGATTCGCTTCCTGAATGCGCTGGCCATCAGCCTCTACCAGCAGCACCGGTTCGGACGAGAGATCGAACAGCAGGCGATAGCGTGTTTCGATCTGGCGCAGGCGCATGTAATCACGTTCGAGCGATTGCTGGGCCTGGAGCAGGCGCTGCTGCAGAACCACGGCGCCGCGCATGTCGCGCCCCACGGCAATCAGGCGCTCTCCACCATCGAGGCTAATGACCAGATAGCGCACCGGAATATCACCGGCCGGGCTGGTGTGATTGATCTGGCGCCAGCGATTGCTGGCATCACCCGGTTCCAGCTCCAGCATGTCGCGAACCTTGGCGCGGCTTTCGATGGTAACCGTGGCTTCGAAGGGGTGGCCGATCCAGCTGTCGCACCCCGGAAAATCCTGCCGGTTGGCCGCAACATCCAGAATGCGGCCAGAAGTATCGAGCGAAAGCGTGATATCGCCAGCCGCCAGCACGAGACGCAGCGCGTCTGCCGGGCCGATGGCCTTGAACGCGGCTTCGGACCGGGTAAACGGCGTCTTGTCCGCGAGGGCGCGTTCAGGTTGGACCACGATGACGACCTGGCCTAGGCGGCGTTCACGGCCCGGTGCGCAAACACGCCCACCAGCCGGTTGGCGAGAGCGAGCGCTCCGGGTGCATCAACTGCAGAACCATCCGCGCCAGCTTCCATCGCCATGGTGGGGTTCGCATTTATCGCCTGTCCGCCAACCAGAATTCTGATGTCTTGGCACATGGACACGCTGCGGATCGCCTTTATGGTTCGTGCAAGCGATTCGGTAGTAACATCGCAAGAGACGGTCAAGCCGACCAGATCATAGGATTTGTTGGCAACCTTTGCGATCAGGCCGCGCATGTCCGGAGCCACCAGCACCTCGCTCTCCCATGCGGCGCGGACGAAAACTTCGTGAACCATCGTGGCACCAAAGCTGTGCTGTTCACCCGGCATCGGCGAGAACAGCG
>JAIXYF010000384.1 GCA_027490345.1 Novosphingobium sp. | reverse complement strand
GCCGCAGCAGACCGCCTGCAACCGGCACGGTTCAAGACGCTGGCCGGTGAGGATGCGGTCCTGACCCTCAAGGACAACCGCGTGACCGCCGAGGCGCTCGTGCGCGAACCCGATTCGCGGCGCGACGTGATGCGCGTGAGCTTGCGCCACGATCTCGCCACCGCGCGCGGGCATGCCGATCTCACGGTCGATGCCCTCGTGTTCGACAAAGGCAAGATCGTGCCCGGCAAAGTCGGCGGATTGCAGCCCAAGACGCTGGCCCCGCAGTTTCAGGGTGTGATCGCGGACGCCGAAGGCACCGTGCGCGGCAAGGGCGTGGTAGACTGGAGGGCCGAGACCGTGACTAGTTCGGGTGCGTTCGGCACCGACAAGCTCGATTTCTCCGCCGCCTTCGGCCCGGTTCACGGCGTTTCGGGCACACTGGAATTCACTGACCTCATCGGCATGGTCACCGCGCCGCACCAGACCTTGCGCGTCGCCTCGGCCAATCCGGGGATCGAGGTAACCGACGGCGTGGTCGATATCGAGCTGCTGGCCGGGCAAGTGGTGCGCATCAACAGCGGGCTCTGGCCATTCCTTGGCGGCAGGCTGAAGCTTGCGCCGGGTGACCTCAGGCTGACGGTGAACGAGCCGCGCCGGTTCCGTATCGAGATCGAAGGCATCGATGCCTCGAAGTTTCTGGAACGGATGGAACTGGCCAATCTTTCCGCGACGGGCACGTTCGATGGGCGCTTGCCGCTGGAGTTCGACGCGAACGGCGGGCGGATCACCGGCGGGCAGCTGATTTCGCGTCCGCCGGGGGGCACGGTTTCCTACGTGGGCGCGCTATCCTACAAAGACCTTTCGGCCATGGCGAACTTCGCGTTCGATGCGCTGAAATCGCTCGATTATTCCTCCATGACCATTGGCATGGACGGCAATCTGGCGGGTGATGTCGTCACGCGGGTGGAGTTTACCGGGATCAAGCAGGGTAGGGACGCCAAGCAGAACTTCGTGACGCGGCAGATCGGCAAGATCCCGGTGAAGTTCAACGTCAATATCCATGCGCCGTTCTACAGCCTCATCAGCTCGATGAACCCGCAGCCGCCGCCGGGTGCATTCAACGGCCTTCCCGGAACCTTTCCGCCTCCTGCCAGCGCCGTTCAGCCTCCGGTCAGCACCACCAAGCCACAAGGAACCAGCAATTGACGAGAAACGGCAACCCTGCAACCAAGTGGCCCACCGCAGGCGGGGGGCATGGTGCAATGGCAGGAACAGGCGAGCGAGCGCGGCAATTGGGCCTTGCAGCCATGGTGGTGGCAAGCGCGATGACAAGTTGTCTGCTGTTGGGGGGGTGCATTACCGTGAAAGCGCCCGACAAGCCGATCGTCATCGAGCTTAACATCAACATCAAGCAGGAAGTGGTCTATCGCCTTGCCGGAGACGCCAGCCAGACGATCGACAGCAACAAGGACATTTTCTGAGATGGCACGACATTTCGCAAACCTGAAGCTGGCCTTGGCGGCCCTCGCGGTGGCGGGCATGATTCCGGCGGCCGTGCAGGCGCAGCGTGACCCGGCCTATGCCGCCGCACGCGCGGCCGGCGATGTGGGTGAGAAGGTCGATGGTTACCTCGGCTTCGTCACGCCGCCCGCGCCCGCGCTCAAGGCGGTGATCAACGAGCTCAACATCAAGCGCAAGGCGGTCTATGCCGAAAAGGCCTCGGCCGCCCACGCCACGGTGGAGGAATATGCGCTGACATCGGGCTGCCTGCTGATTTCGCAGACCAAGCCCGGTGAGAAGTATCAGGGCCCCGACGGCAGCTGGCAGACCCGCACCGCCGCACCGCCGCTGCGCGATTCGCGCTGCCCCTGAGGCGGGATCACGCAGCAAGTTGTTGCAAATCGTGGCGCGCGCCGGGGGATAGCTTCGGCGCGCGTCTTCGCATCTGCCGCAAATCTGCGGTTTGCCGTGCTGTTTGCGGCGCTTGCGCTGCGGTTGACTTGCAAAGCGGCCCTTCCTAAAGGGCCGGTGCCCTTGACGGAGGTCCGTTTTCCGCGCCACGCCCTTTGCGCTGCAATAAGGCGATAGAGAGCTGGCATGGATAACGACGCTGACCGTGAGGACCCCATCGGCGCGGACGCCCGGATCGCATCGCTTGAAGCGCGGCTTGCCGCAGCAAGAGCCAGCGAAGCCGAGCGGACACGCAGCGGCCAGCAGGGTGCCGACGCGGGATACCGCCTCGGTAACCAGGTTCTGGCCGAGCTGCTGGGGGGAATGATCGGGGGTGCGGCGGTTGGCGTGGCCATTGACTGGCTTGTCGGACGCGGCCACTGGGGCCTGATGGTGATGCTGTTCCTCGGGATCGCAGTCGCCTTCAGAAACATCATCCGGATTGCGAACCGGCGTTCTGATTGAGCTTTGCCTGATGGCAAGGACCGCATCGGAAGGCCGTTTTGGCATAACAGGAAATGGGATTTACGCGCGTGGCAACCGAAGCCAAAGTTGATCCGATGCACCAGTTCACGATCGAGCCCCTGCTGGGCACCGATCACTGGTCCCTTGCGGGTTTCAACGTTGCGTTCACCAATTCGGCGCTTTGGATGCTGATTTCCGCCGTCGTGCTCTATGCTTTCATGCTGGGCGGGATGAAGCGCGAGCTCGTCCCCGGCCGCTGGCAGATGATGGTCGAGAGCATGACCGGCTTCATCGAGAACATGCTGACGGCAAACATCGGCAAGGAAGGACGCAAGTACCTGCCTTACGTGTTCTCGCTGTTCATGTTCATCCTGTTCGCCAACCTGCTCGGCCTGCTGCCGCTGGGCCTTGTCGGCATTCACCCGTTCACGTTCACCAGCCACTTCACCGCAACGGGCGTGCTGGCGATCCTGTCGTTCGCGATTGTGCTCGTGGTCGGCTTCTGGAAGCACGGCCTGCACTTCTTTTCGCTGTTCGTGCCGCACGGCACGCCGCTGCCGATGATCCCGCTAATCTTTGTGATCGAGCTGGTCTCGTTCCTCGTGCGCCCGTTCAGCCTTGGCCTGCGTCTTTTTGTGGCGATGATGGCCGGGCACGTGCTGCTCGAAGTGCTGTCCAGCTTCGTGATCGGCGGAGCCAACGCCGGCGCGTTCTTCATGGGCCTCGTCTCGATCCCGAGCTTCATCCTGATGGTTGCCATCTGCGCGCTCGAAATCCTCGTCGCTGGCATTCAGGCCTATGTTTTTGCACTGCTCACGGCGCTCTACATCAACGACGCCGAGCATCTGCACTGAGTTTCTTGAGTATCCTATCCATCCATCTGATTCTGAAAGAAAAGGGAGTTTAAATCATGGAACCTGCAAGCGCCAAGCTCATCGGTGCGGGTCTCGCTGCGATCGGCGCCGGCATGGCCGCCATCGGCGTGGGTAACGTCTTCGGTTCGTTCCTCGAAAGCGCACTGCGCAATCCGGGCGCTGCCGACGGCCAGCAGGGCCGCCTGTTCATCGGCTTCGCGGCCGCCGAACTTCTCGGTCTGCTCTCGTTCGTCGTGGCGATGATCCTGATCTTCGTCGCCTGATCCAGGGGCAAAGGGCTGCTCTCCGGCCACGCCGCCGGAGAGCGGGCCTTTCCACCTTTTTTCAGCGACCTGATTTTTCGGGAACTCCAATGCCTCAGATTTCGCAGCTTGCCGCGACCTATTCCAGCCAGATCTTCTGGATGATGGTTATTTTCGGCGCCGTTTTCTTCCTCGTTGGCCGGGGCATGGCGCCCAAGGTGATCGAGACCATGGAAAGCCGCGACCAGAAGATCGCCGCGGATCTTGCCGCGGCTGAGGCTGCGCGCCGCGACGCCGAAGCGCAGGACGATGCCTGGAAGGCAGCGGCTGCGCAGCAGCGCGGAGAGGCCCAGTCCCTGATCGCGGCAGCTAAGGCTGATGCGGCCAAGGCAGCCGAAGTCCGGCTGGGCGCTGCCGGTGCCGAAGTGGAGGCCCGCGTGGCTGAAGCCGAGGCGCGCATTGCCGCAGCCCGCGAGGGTGCGCTGGCTGAAATCGAAACCGTGGCGGCAGATGCCGCCGCTGATATCGCTGCCCGCGTCGCCGGGCTGACGGTTGCCGGTGATGCCGCTCGTGCAGCGGTGAAGGACGTGCTCCATGGCTGATCTCTTCTCGCTCGCCGCTGCCGCCGCTCACGCCGCCGCCAACGTGGCTGCAGAGCATGTGGCCGAACATGGCGCCGAACATGCCGAGCCGATGGCGTTCGGTTTTATCACGCCCGGCATGTGGGTTGCGCTGTCGATGACCGCGTTCCTCGCCATCGTGGTGTGGAAAAAGGTGCCCGGCGCGATTGCAGCCGGGCTTGATGGCAGGATCGCCGCGATCCGCGAACAGCTCGATGCTGCCAAGGCGCTGCGCGCCGAAGCCGAAGCGCTGCGCGCCGAATATGCGAAGAAAATCGCCGGGGCCGAGGCTGATGCGGCTGCCATGGTCGAACACGCTCGCCATGAAGCGCAGGCCATCATCGCCAAGGCAGAGACGGACACCACCGCGATGATCGCGCGCCGCGAAAAGATGGCGACGGACAAGATCGCGGCGGCCGAACGGGCTGCGATCGATGATCTGCGTGCCCGTGCTGCATCGGCTGCTGCAACGGCCGCAGGTCGCCTGATCGCCCAGCACCACGGCGCGGGTGCCGACAAGGCGCTGGTTGACAGCGCGATTGCCGGTCTCGCCAACTGAGCACCTGCAAGCAGGACCAACATGGACCAAACTCTGCCCGTTGCGGCAGGGTTTGGTTAACTCTACCCTAAGGGTTTTGTCATAGGCCCCTGATCCATGAAAAGGATCGGGACCGGATGCACGGGATGATGCGGGGGAACCTTCGGCACATTGCGACGCTGTTTTGTGCGCTGATGATGCTGGTGCTGGGCGCAGGACGCGCCGAGGCAGCAAGCTGCTTCTATGCAACGGCGCAGGGCTCCACCGGGCCGGCCAACTGGAATTCCTACTGCTGGCTCGATTTTTCGGGCTATAACGATACCGCTGCCCGCTCCGGGGCCGGGCAAGCGATGTCCTATACGCTGCCCGATGGCACGCTGATGACGTTCACGCTCAGGATCAGCGGGGCGGCCATCAATGGCGCGCCTGCGCCTTCGTGGACCGGCGCGGCGATTGGCAATACCGCGTTTCTCGGCATTGGCGGGCGCCCGATCCTCTACCAGACGGCAGCAGGCACCACGACTGCCGCGATCAGCGACATCGTGCTGACCCCGCCGGCGGGCGTATCGCAGATCACCAGCTACATGTTCGTGGCGGCAGACGGCGAATCGTCGAACGAGGGCGAATCGCTGACCTTCCAGACCAATGGCGGCAACTGGATTGCGCTCGACAATGCCGGGCCGATCAGCGGCTCGCTCTATCCCAACAGTTCGGGCCTGGGGACACAGACGTTCACGGTGGGCGGCGTGGGCGGCACAGTGGGCGCGAATATCGTCGGTTCGAGCACGGCCACGGCGCTTAACACCACGATTGTCGGCGGCGGCCTGCAGGGTGTGATGTTTGCGGTGCGCTTCGCTTCGATCCGGCTCAACCTGCAACTGACCGGTGCGCGCGCGGCTGCGGCGGACCAGTTCAGTTTCAGCATCAACGCCACCAATGGCGGGGCGACACTGGCGAGCGGTACGTCGAGCGGCACCGGCAACGGGCCGTTTACCGCCGCTTCGCTGACCACCGCATCGGCTCTGCCGCTGACTTTGGCGCAGACCATGGCGGCGGGTAGCGTGAACCCGCTGACGGACTATCGCTCCAGCCTGACTTGTACCAACACTGTCAGCTCGGCCACGCCGCTGCCTTCGGGCGTTGTCACGACAAGCTACAGCTTTGGCGCGCTGCAATTCGGCGATCTTGTCACCTGCACGTTCACCAATGTCGTGTTCCCGCATATGCAGCTGACCAAGGCGTTGGCGACGAGCGGGCGGCGGTTCAACACCGACCAATTCGTGATGAACATCAACCAGGGCTCCACGACGATCGGCACGACCACGACGACGGGCACGGGGGCGACGGTGGGCAATGCCTCCACACCGCAGGTCATGGGCGCTGCGGGAACGGCCTATGTCTTCACCGAGGTGGGCGCAGGCACGACGAGCCTGACGCAGTACACATCGGCCATCACGTGCACCAATGCCTTCACCGGTTCATCGACGGTGCTGCCGACCACGGTGGGTAGTGCGATCACGCCGCAGATGGGCGATGTGATTTCCTGCACGATCACCAACACGCGGCGCGGGACCAATGCGACGCTGACACTGGTGAAGACATCGAGCGTGATTTCCGATCCGGTGAACGGCACCACCAATCCCAAGGCATTGCCGGGGGCGATCGTCCAGTACGCGATCCTCGTTTCGAACACCGGGCCGACCGCAGTGGACAACAACACTGTGCTGCTGATCGATTCGCTGCCCAGCCAGATGCGCGTGGGCACGGCCGCGACACCGACGTTCACGCAAGGCACGCCGACCAGCGGACTGACGTTCAATGCCACCAACGATATCCGCTATTCGAACGCCGCCACCGCGCCGACGACGTTTGCGGGCTGTTCGTATACGCCGACGTCTGCCTATGACCCGGCGGTGCGGTTCATCTGCGTGAACCCAAAAGGGGCAATGGCCCGCTCTACGGGCACCCCGCCTAATTTCACCATCACGTTCAGGGCGCAGATGCAATAAGACGCCGCAGTCCAGCCAGCGTGCGCGGCCCCAGCTGCGGGCCTTGCAGCGGATAGAGGAACGGTTCGATCAGTTCGGCTTCCATCAGCAGCAAAGTGCCATCGGGTCCGCGCACGAGATCGATCCGCGCATAGAGCGGCGCGGGGAAGGGCAGGCCCGCGATCACGGCCTGCGCCGCTGCGAGGTCTGCGGGCGCGGGTGTCACGGCCGTGTCCCATCCGCCATAGAGTGATTGCACGCGGTAGTCGCCGGGCGCGGGGCGCTTGATCAGGCCGTGGCTGAACTGGCCGTCGATGAAGATCAGCGAGTGTTCGCCTTCCTCCACAATGCCGGGCAGGAAGGGCTGGACGAGCGCGGCGTGGCCCATGCGCCAATCGGTGGCGGGCGGATTGTCGCGCGTGAAATCGAACTGGCCTTCCGCGCCCGCACCGACGCGGCGCTTCACAACGAGGCGGTCGCAGTGGAAGTGATCGAAGGCCGCGATGATGTCGGCGCGGCCGGGATTGTCCAGCAGCAGCGTGGGGATCGTGGCGACACCGCGCGCGCCGAGTTCGGCAAGGTAGCCCTTGTCGATGTTCCAGCGCACCACTTCGGGCGCGTTGTGGACGGGCACGCCGAGTTCGGCGATGGCGTCTAGCTTGGCGCGGAACGCCTCGCGGTGGTCCCAGTAATCCCACGGCGTGCCGATCAGAGCGGCATCGAACCCGGCGAATGCCTCCAGCGGGGCCTGCCAATCGATATCGGTGACGCTTTCGCCGGGGCGCAGCGCGGCAACGAGGGCGGCCATCTGCTGATCGTGTTCGAAGGCATCGGCGCGGCGGTTTGGCGCGCCGGGCAGCGTGGTGCTGCAGGCGAGGAAGGCGATTTTCATGGGGTGGTCCTAAGGGCCGGGTCTTTCAGGGGCGCGTCGAACCGCGCACGACGAGCCGCACCGGCACGCGGCGCGGGGTTTCCGCCTCACCGGCCATGGCGGCGAGCAGGCGCTCGACAAGGCGCGCGCCGGCGGTTTCGAAATCGGATTCGAT
>JAIXYF010000355.1 GCA_027490345.1 Novosphingobium sp. | reverse complement strand
GTCATCGAGCGCGAGGCGGGATCGGCGGCGAGGTGGCCGAGCCAGCTGCGTTCCTGCACCAGCTTATCGAGCGCGCTGGCATTGGCGGCGCAGCGGGCCTTCAGGCCCTCCAGCCCGCCGATGGACTTGGCCCATTCGAGCGCGAAGATTGCGTCTTCCACCGCGAGCATCGAGGGGGTGTTGATCGTCTCCCCCTTGAACACGCCTTCGGTGAGTTTGCCCTTGGAAACGAGGCGGAACACCTTGGGCAGCGGCCAGGCAGGGGTATAGGTTTCGAGGCGCTCGACCGCGCGGGGGCCGAGGATGAGGACACCGTGGCCGCCTTCGCCGCCCAGCACTTTCTGCCAGGAGAAGGTGGCGACGTCGATCTTGTCCCACGGAATGTCGTAGGCGAAAACGGCGCTGGTGGCGTCGGCGAAAGTCAGCCCCTCGCGGGTCTCGGGAATCCAGTCACCATTGGGAACGCGCACGCCCGAGGTCGTGCCATTCCAGGTGAAGAGCACGTCGGTGGAGAAATCGACCGCGGACAAATCGGGCAGCTGGCCATAATCGGCGCGCACTACGGTGGGATCGATCTTGAGCTGCTTGACGGCGTCCGTCACCCAGCCCTCACCAAAGCTTTCCCACGCCATCGCCGTCACCGGGCGGGCGCCCAGCATCGTCCACATCGCCATTTCGAAAGCGCCGGTATCAGACCCCGGCACGATGCCGATGCGGTGCGTATCGGGCAGGCCCAGCACGTCGCGCATCAGATCGATGCAGAGCTGCAGGCGCGTTTTGCCGATCTTCGAGCGGTGCGAGCGCCCGAGCACGTCGGTGGCGAGTTTGGCGGGATCATATCCGGGCGGCTTGGCGCAGGGGCCGGACGAAAAATGCGGACGCGCAGGTTTGCGCGCGGGAAGCGTAACAGTCATGTAGTCTCTCCTTACAGAGAGCACGCGCGGCGTTGGGACCGCGTGGCCCGAGGTCGCTCTTAGGGCCGGGCTGCGGCCTGTCAACCTGCATCGGCGTGCAGGGCCCTTGCAGGCCCCCGCGCTAAGCGCATGTTAACCATCCGGCGGCACTCTGCTGCGCGATGGCCCGCACGTTTACTCTTGCCCTTGCCGCCGCCCTGCCGGTGCTTCTGGCAGGCTGCGCCGGCGCGCCCGATCCGGTGCGGCGGCCGATGCGCACGGTGGCCGCGTGGAACCCGCCCGCCGCGCCGGAAGGGCGCGCGTGCCTTGCCAATCTGGGGCGCAGCAACGCAGCCTTCACGCCGCTGCCCGATCAGTATTTCGGCGCGGGCTGCTCGGCCATTGGCGCGGTGCGGCTGGCTTCGCTGCGCAGCGATGGCGGCTTGCTGCAGCTTTCAAATCTTGGCCCGGTGACTTGCCCGCTTGCGAATACCCTTTCGGGCTGGGCGCGCTTTGGCGTGGACCGTGCTGCACGCGCCATTCTTGGCAGCCCGCTGGTGCGGATCGAGACGATGGGCAGCTATGCCTGCCGCAATGTGGCGGGCACAAATCGCCTTTCGGGCCATGCGACGGCAAACGCGGTCGATATCGGCGCCTTCGTGCTGGCAGATGGGCGGCGCATCAGCGTGCTGCAGGGCTGGAACGCCAGCAGCCCGCAAGTGCGCGCGTTCCTGAACACGGTGCGCGATAGCGCCTGCAAGCGCTTTGGCACTGTGCTGAGCCCGGACTACAACGCGGCGCACCGCGATCACTTCCACCTTGAAGTGGGCGGCGGCGGAGCAGGTGGCGGAGCAGGTGGCGGACGGGCTTTCTGCCGGTAAACCGCAGAAGAGGCCTCACGAGCGAAGCAAAATTCTGGCCAGATATTCGGCCCTGAAGACCTTCAGCGAAGACTTTACGGGCGCTTACAATCAACCTGTAAACCGGCCAACCTGTAAACCGGCTGCCATGCCTGATGGTTCCAATGCCGCCCCCCCTTCAGGCCGCGACATCGCCCAGCCCGGTGGCTTCGATGCGCAGGCGGACGGCTTCGGCGGCGTGGCGGGCGCCGAGTTTGCCCATCATTTTCATGCGGTGGATTTCGACCGTGCGTGGGCTGATTTCCAGTTCGCGCGCGATGGCCTTGTTGCTGCACCCTTCGGCCAGCCGGTCCAGCACTTCGCGTTCGCGCATCGAGAGGCGGGAGATGCGCTGGCGCGCTTCGGCGGAGCGAGCGCGCTGCTGGCGCTGGGCATCGGCTTCGCGGGCGCAGCGGGCCACGGCTTCATTGAGCGGCGCGATCTGTTCGGGCACGGTGAGATAATCGAGCGCGCCGGCTTTGATGGCGGCGACGACGGCGGTGATCGTGGGCGTTTCGGCAATCGCGATGACCGGCAGCCATTGCCCGGCGCGCATCATGGCGTTGACAAGGTTAGTGATCCCTTCCCCCACCGGTTCATCCTGCGCGAGGACGAGGCCGCCCGACGGCGCATGGCCGAGCAGCTCATCAGCGTGGGCATAGATTTCCGCATGATGCCCTGCGGCAAATGCGAGACGAGCGAGCATTGCCCTACGGGCTGAATCGCTATCGAGGACATGGAGGGTGACGCGTTCGATCATGGGTTAACCAAACCACGGATCGCCCCCATCACGCCAACATGGTTAGTTTCGTTCTGAACCCACAAGCGCGGCTTTCACGCGCAGCTTATCCCATTCCCTAAGGGAATTATACTCGGGAATGGAGCCAATAGCCCCGCATTGGTGCTTAGTAGCGCTCCTTCGGCGGACCCCGCAGCGCTAACCGATATGGCTAGGTATTTTTACGGATAGCCCTGGCGCATTAAGGATTGGAACGCGCCAACCCCAACTCAGGCCTCAACTCAGACTCTGTGTCAGTCCGGGGAATCCTCGAACCGGTAGTGCGGCAGCGAATAGAACGCCGTGCGCAGCGCCTCGCCCCAACTGGACGAGATCAGCTTGAAAAACGGATCCTCGGCGGCGATGCGTTTGTGGTGCAGCGGCTCGAACTTGTCGCGCTCGATCACCATCAGATCGAACGGCAGGCCGACCGAGAGATTGGCCGCCAGCGTGGAATCGAACGAGACCATCAGCAGCTTTACCGCATCCTCGAAGCTCATGGTCTTGTCATAGCCGCGCACGAGGATGGGGCGGCCATACTTGGTTTCGCCGATCTGGAAGAAGGGCGTATCGAACGAGGCTTCGATGAAATTGCCTTCGGGGTAGATCAGGAACAGGCGCGGCTCCATATCCTTGATCTGCCCGGCCACGATCATCGAAGCGGTGAAGCGGGGGCCCTCCTGACCACCGGCGCCCTGCATCCCGGCGTCCTGCCGCCCTTCGATCACATCGTGCAGCAAGCGCCCCACGATCGTCGCGATCTGGAACATCGTCGGTGCATCGAGGATCGAGGGGCGGCGTTCGCCCGGCGCCTTGGTGCGTTCCTCCAGCTGGCTGATCACCGCCTGCGTGGTGGCCAGATTGCCCGCGGTCATGATCGTGATGATCCGTTCGCCCGGCACGCTCCAGGTGAACATCTTGCGGAAGGTCGAGATATTGTCGACGCCCGAATTGGTGCGGGTGTCGCTCATCAGCACGAGGCCCTTGTCGAGCACCATCCCCACGCAATAGGTCATCAGCCCCCGCTCCCTCTCAGGCCCTTTGGCGGGCCTGTGCAGGATCACTGTTCCACACGCTGCTGCGCCACCGCAAGCTTCACGTGCAAGGTTTCGTCATAAGCACCGTAGCGAATGCCGGTGATGGGCGCAGCATCGCGGTAATCGCGGCCGGTGGCGACGCGCACATAATGCGGGTCGGGCGAGATGCCGTTGGAGATATCGAAGCCCACCCAGCCCAGACCTTCAACCATCGCTTCGGCCCAGGCGTGGCCCGCATCCTGCTCCACCCGGTCCTTCATCATCAGATAGCCGCTGACATAGCGCGCCGGAACGCCCAGCGCGCGGGCGGCGGCAATGAACACATGCGCGTGATCCTGGCACACCCCGTGACCCGCCGCGAGCACGGCTTCAGCGCTGCTGGCGGTATCGGTGTGGCCCGAGGCATAGGCCACCTGCCCGCGCACCAGATCCGAGAGTGCGTGGAGCTTTTCCAGCGTATCCTGCTTGCCAGAAAGGCCGGAGATCAGCGCGCGCAGGCGCGGGCCGCTGCCGGTCAGGTCGGTCGGCTGGCGAAAGTGCCAGAGCGGCAGATATCCGGCGTGGTTGCCGACGATGCCCGCCTTGTCGTTGGTATCGACCACGCCTTCGCAGCGGATCGTCACTTCGGTGACGCCCGGTTCGAACGCGATCAGCGTGACGTGGTTGGCGTTCTCGTCATCATATTCCACTTCGCGCCGCGCGCCTTCGAGGCCGATGGACCACGAAACGATGGACTGGCCCGCGCTGGTCTTGGGCGTGAGGCGCAGGCGCTGCAGCCCGCGCGCGGCGGGGGCCGAGAAGGTGTAGTGCGTGGTGTGATCGACCCAGAGCCGCAAGCGCCCAATTCCCTTAATCTATAAAGCGATAGTCGTGCTGAATCTGGTTCGCGAGCCGGGTGTTGCGGCTGATGAACTGCGCGATATACTCGTGCAGTCCCTGTTCGAAGATGGCATCGATGGTGGTATTGTGCAGATCGCAATCCGCTTCTTGCAGGATGGCGTGGGCCGCCATCTCGCCGCCATATTCGCGCGCCAGGTGGGCAAGATTGCTCCGCAGCTTGCCATAGCAGAACGCGAGGCTGCGCGGGAACCGGCTGTCGAGGATCAGGAATTCGGCAATACCGCGCGCTTCCATGCGCCCGGCATTGAGCCAGCGATAGGCGCGCTCTCCGGCCAGCGAGCGCAGCACGTTTTCCCACTGCACGTTATCAAGGCTGGAGCCCACATAGGAAATCGAAGGCAGCAGCACATAGTATTTCACATCGAGAATGCGCGCGGTGTTGTCTGCCCGTTCGATGAAGCTGCCGATGCGCGCGAAATTGTAGATCTCGTTGCGCAGCATGGTGCCTTCCATCGCGCCGCGCACCTGCGTGGATTGGCGGCGCAAGGTATCGAGCACATCGCCCAGCCGGGTTTCGGTGACGGGCCGCGCCAGCAGTTCGCGCATCCTCAGCCAGCTGTCGTTGACCGATTCCCACACCTCACGCGTGATCCCGGCGCGGACCATACGCGCGTTGGTGCGCGCCAGTTCGCACATGGCCAGCACATTGCCGGGATTATCCCGGTCGCGCAGGATGAAGTTGATCACGTTCGGCCCGGCATAATCGTTGCCGAACTTGGCCTCATAGGTCGCGCGCAGGCCCAGCGTGACGATGACCGAGCGCCACTCGTCACTGGCATCGCGCGCATCGCGGGTGAGCGCCATGCGGAAGCCCGCCTCGATCAGGCGCGCGGTGTTCTCCGCCCGCTCAAGATTGCGGAACAGCCAGAAGATGCCGTTGGCGGACCGGCCTAACATGTCAGGGTTCCCGCCATATCAATCGTCCAGCACCCAGCTGTCCTTGGTGCCCCCGCCTTGCGACGAGTTGACCACGAGCGAGCCTTTCTTGAGCGCGACGCGGGTGAGGCCGCCGGGGGTGATATCAATCCCGCCGGGGGAGACGAGCACGAAAGGCCGCAGATCGACATGGCGCGGGGTGAGCCCGGCGCGGCCCAGAATCGGCACGGTGGAGAGCGAGAGCGTGGGCTGCGCGATATAGTTGTGCGGCCGCGCGGCGAGCTTGGCGGCGAAAGCGGCGATTTCCTTTTTGGACGACGTCGGCCCGATCAGCATGCCATAGCCGCCCGAACCGTGGACTTCCTTCACGACGAGTTCGGAGAGGTGCTCCAGCACATATTTCAGCGCTTCCGGCTCAGAGCAGCGCCACGTGGGGACATTGGGCAGGATCGGTTTCTCGCCGGTGTAGAATTCGACGATTTCGGGCATGAACGAATAGATCGCCTTATCATCGGCGATGCCGGTGCCTGGCGCATTGGCGATGGTGATCCCGCCCGCGCGATAGACGTCCATGATGCCCGAGACGCCGAGCTGGCTTTCCGGTTTGAACGTCAGCGGATCGAGATAATCATCGTCCACCCGGCGGTAGAGCACGTCGATTGGCGTGTAGCCCTGCGTGGGGCGCATGGCGATGCGGCCGTTTTCGATGCGCAGATCGCTGCCTTCGACGAGTTCGGCGCCCATCTGATCGGCCAGGAAGGCGTGTTCGAAATAAGCCGAATTGTAGATGCCGGGGGTGAGCACCGCGACAACAGGCTGGTGGCCGCGCGCGGCGGGCGGCAAGCAATTGGGCAGGCAGGCAGCTAAGCTGCGCGCAAGGCGGCGGGGATAGTCCGAAACCTCGCGCACGCGGACCCGCGTGAACAGTTCCGGGAACATCGCCATCATCGTCTCGCGGTTCTCCAGCATATAGGAGACGCCGCTGGGCGTGCGCGCGTTGTCTTCCAGCACCATGAAATCATCTTCGCCGGTGCGCACGAGATCGATGCCGACGATATGGGTATAGACCCCGCCGGGGGGCGTGAAGCCCACCATCTGCGGCAGGAACGCCGGATTCTTTTCCAGCAGGCGCGCAGGCAGGCGGCCGGAGCGGACGATTTCCTGCCGGTGATAGAGATCATGCAGGAACGCATTGAGCGCGCGCACCCGCTGTTCGATCCCGCGCGAGAGGCGGCGCCACTGCTGCGCGGTGATGATGCGCGGCACCATGTCGAACGGGATCAGCCGCTCTTCTGCGTCCTCGCTGCCATAGACGTTGAAGGTGATGCCCGTGCGGCGGAAGAAGGCCTCGGCCTCGGTTCCCTTGCGGCGCAGCAGATCGGCGGGCTGATTGCCATACCATTCGCTGTAGCCGCGATAGGCCGGACGCACCGAGCCATCGGCGTCAAACATCTCATCATACGATGAGGGCGAGGCGTTGTTCATGCGATCATTCCGATCAGGGGAAGCTTGCACAGCGCGCGGCCTTTGCCAAGCGCCATGCTGCATGTGCGAGACAAATTTGTGACCGAACCGCCGCATGACCCAACCGCCGCAAACAGGGCCTTGCCGCTTCGCGCTTGCAACGCCCGCGCCAAGGTGACACGTTTAACCGGATAGCTAAAAATCGGGAGAGACCGCGATGGCCATGATCCATCACCGCACCTGCCATATCTGCGAGGCCAATTGCGGCGTGCTGGTGGAAGTGGAAGGCCCGCCCGAAAACAGGCAGATCCTTTCGATCAAGGGCGATCCGGCCAATCCGCTTTCGCGCGGGCACATCTGCCCCAAGGCAACCGCGCTGGAAGACCTGCAAAACGATCCGGACCGCCTGCGCCGCCCGATCAAGCGGGTGGGCGAGGACTGGCACGAGGTTTCGTGGGAACAGGCCTTTGCCGAGATCGGCGCAAAAACCCGCGCGATTCTGGCGCGCGATCCCGCCAGCACCGCGACGTATATCGGCAATCCCAATGCGCATTCCTATGGCAACGCGCTGAATGCCCATCACCTGACCAAGGCGCTCGGCACAAAGAACCAGTTTTCCGCCAGCACGGTCGATCAGATGCCGCATCAGGTGGCAAACCTGCTGCTCTATGGCCACGCCAGCATGTTCGGCATTCCCGATATCGACCGCACCGAAACGCTGATCATCATCGGCGGCAATCCCATGGCGTCCAACGGATCGGTGTGGACCGTGCCCGATTTTCGCGCGCGCGTGCGGGCCTTGAAGGCGCGCGGCGGGCAGCTGGTGGTGATCGATCCGCGCCGCAGCGAAACCGCGAAGATCGCGGACCGGCACGTGTTCGTGAAGCCCGCCAGCGACGTGTTCCTGCTGGTGGCGCTGCTCAAGGCGGTAATGGCGCGGCGGCCCTATCAGCCGGTGCAGGATTTCATGGCCGGGCTGGACGACGTGGCGGCGCTGCTGGCGCGCTTTGATGATGCGGCCTGCCTCGCGGCCTGCGGCGTATCGGCTGAAGACGTGGCGTGGCTGGCGGAGCGGCTCACCAACGGCCCCGCCGCGATCTATGGCCGGCTGGGCATCGCCACGCAGCAGCACGGCACCTTGAACGCCTGGCTCATCGCGCTGATCTCCATCGCGGCGGGCCAGCACGACCGCGAGGGCGGCACGGTGTTCCCCATCCCCGCGCTCGATACGCTGGCGATGCTGCCGAAGGGATCGCTGGGCAAATACACCTCGCGCGTTTCGGGATATAAATCGGTGCTGGGGGAGTTCCCCGCCGCCGCGCTGGCCGAGGAGATCGAGACGCCGGGCGCAGGCCAGATCAAGGCGCTGTTCGTAGTCGCGGGCAATCCGGTGCTTTCCACGCCCAATGGCCCGCGCCTTGATGCCGCGCTGGCGGGCCTCGATCTGATGGTCTCGGTCGACATGTACCGCAATGCCACCAGCCGCCGCGCGCACTATATCCTGCCGCCGACGGGGCCGCTGGAGCGCGATCACTACGGCCTGTTCCTGCTGCCGATGGCCGTGCGCAACGTGGCGGTCTATTCACAGCCCACGCTGGAGCGCGCCGACCCGGACAGCCTGCACGATTGGGAAATCCTGCGCGGGCTGGCCACAGCGATCAGCGGCAAGCCGGTGCAGGAGCCCACCCCGCGTGAGGCGCTGGATAGCCTGCTGCAAGGCGGGCCTTACAAGGTTTCGCTGGCCGAGGTGGAAGCAGCGCCTTCGGGCCTCGATTTCGGGCCGCCGCGCGCGGGCGTTTTGCCCGAAAGGCTGCGCAGCCCCGATCAGACAATCGGTTGCGCGGTGCCAGCGTTCATGGAAGCGCTGGCGGCGCTGGACGTGCCTGCGGCGGGTGAAACCGGCAAGCTCACGCTGATCGGGCGGCGGCACCTGCGCACCAACAATTCGTGGCTCGCCAACAGTCACCGGCTGACCAAAGGGCCGAACCGCTGCACCATGATGATCCACCCGGATGATGCCGCGCCGCTGGGGCTGGCCGACGGCGAGATGGCCGTCGTCCGCTCATCTTCTGGCGAGGTGACGATCCCGGCCGAAGTGACCGACGACATGATGCCCGGCACCGTTTCGATCCCCCACGGCTGGGGCCATGATCTCCC
>JAIXYF010000258.1 GCA_027490345.1 Novosphingobium sp. | reverse complement strand
GCGTCGGGCAGTTCCTTCTCGTTGTTCGAGGTGATGACGACGATCGGGCGCTCCTTGGCGGCGATCGTCTCATGCGTTTCGTAAACGTCGAAGCTCATCCGGTCGAGCTCCTGCAGCAAGTCGTTCGGGAACTCGATGTCCGCCTTGTCGCTCTCGTCGATCAGCAGCACTGGCAGCTTGGGCGCGGTGAAGGCTTCCCACAGCTTGCCCTTGCGGATGTAGTTCGAAATGTCGTGGACGCGCTCGTCGCCCAGCTGGCCATCGCGCAGGCGGGCAACCGCGTCGTATTCATAGAGGCCCTGCTGCGCCTTGGTCGTGGACTTGACGTTCCACTCGATCAGCGGCGCGCCGACGGCCTTGGCGATTTCATGCGCCAGCACGGTCTTGCCGGTGCCGGGTTCGCCCTTCACCAGCAAGGGGCGGCGCAGCAGCACTGCGGCGTTGACCGCAACCTTGAGATCATCGGTGGCGACGTAATTGCTGGTGCCTTCGAAGCGCATGTCCTGTCCCTGTTTGCAATATGATGGCGTGACGCGGATTTAACCGAACGGTTAGATCGTAGGGGCGTCACGCCAGACAGGCAAGAGCTTCCATCGAGAGGCCGCAGCCGCGCTCGGAATCAATTCGAGCTGCGACACTTGCCCGTGGTGGTGCGCTCAATCGTGCCGTCGTCGACATAGCGGATCTGCATGGAGAGGCCGTCCTTGCCCAGCCAGTTGATCCGCGCGCCGTACCATTTGCCATCCGACCATTGGCATTCGACATAGGAGCCGGCTTTCCAGTCGAACGCACGCACTTCGCTGGCAATGCGGGTTTCGCGGGTGCCATCATCGAACCGGATGGTGAGCGAGGAACCGCTCTTGCCTACGACCACGCCCGGGAAGGTCTGCGTGCTGTCATGCCAGGGGGCCAGCACCCAATCGCCGACATTGTGCGCCAGCGCCGGTGCAGCATAAGCGCAAGTGCCGAGGGCAAGCGCGATGGCAGCGCGGGCAGCGCGGTGGAAAGGCGGGCTGATCTTCATGGTAGTCTCCCAGAATCTGACGGTGCGCAGCCGGCTTTTGATTTTCGCTGCGCATTGCATGGACATGCGCTCGTTTAGGTATTGTTGCGCCCCGCGCAAATCAATCACCATGGCCGATCCCGCATTGCGAGCGAACCGGCGCAGAGGCACAGCCCGTGACTGAAGGGGGCGTTGCCGACGTCCTTTGCTGCGTGTAGGCGAAGCGCCATGCCATCCGCTCCCGCAGTCAGCGCCGCGCGCTACGCTCCGTCGCGCCGCGACCGGGCCGTATCGTTCGTGCTGGCGGTTTTCGCGGGCCTGCTCATGGTCCTCGTGCTGATCACGATGAGCGCAATGGGCGACGGCGTGGGCGAAGCCGGGGGGCAGTTGACCGCGATCAACATTGCCCCGCCCTCGGCCGACAAGGCCAAGGAAAAGGCCGCGCCCAAGCAGCAAGTGAAGCGCGAGCAGGCGCAGACGGCGGTGACCACGCCGCCCAAGCTGCCACCGCGCGTGGAAGTGCCCAGCAAGAATCAGGTGGAATGGCCGCCGGGCTTCATCCGCCTGAGCCGCGAGGACATTGCCAAGGCTGATATCAGCCGGATCAAGCCCGCAGGCGGCAGCGCAGGATCGACCGGTGCAGCCAGCGGCGGGGGCGGCAGCGCCGAGGGCACGGGCGATGGGCCGGGCGGCGCGCGAGTTTATAACGCCGAATGGCACCGCGAACCGAGCCGGGCAGAGCTTTCGCCGTATATGAGCGCAGCGCGCGGCAGTTCATCGGGCGATTGGGCGATGATCATCTGCCGCACGGTGGAACGTTTCCATGTCGAGGATTGCCGCGAGGTGGATGAAAGCCCGCGTGGCTCGGGGCTGGCGCGCGCACTGCGGCAGGCAGCCTGGCAATTCCTGGTGCGGCCGCCGCGCGTGGACGGCAAGGCGCAGCTGGGCACCTGGGTGCGCATCCGCTTCGATTTCAAACCGGCAAAACGCGATGGTGCCGCAGCAGGCGAGGACTAGCGCGCGCAGGCATTGCAGGCCAGCCGGTGTCAGAACTCGGACCAGTTGTCCTCATCGAAGCTGACGGCAAGGTTGCCGTGCGCCGGTGCGGCGGCTGCAATCGGACGCGGTGTGCCGGTGAGCGGAGCACTGGCGAGCGGAGCAGGGGCCCGTGCTGCAGGGGCCGGGCGGGGCGCCGGAGGCGGGCTGTATGCCCTCGCCGGGGCTGATGACGCGCTATAGACCGCGGCCGGTGCGGCCGTGCCGCTGCCCCGGAAACGCGCGACAAGGTTGGCCAGATTGGCGGCCTCGCCGGAAAGATTGCGTGAGGCCGCCGCGCTTTCCTCCACCATTGCGGCGTTCTGCTGGGTCATACGGTCCAGCTCGCTCATGGTGACGTTGACCTTCGAAATGCTTGCTGCCTGATCGACCGCGCCGGTGGCGATGCCCTCGATCAGCGTGCCGATTTCGGCCACCTGGGTGATGATCGCATCCAGCGCCTGGCCGGTTTCGCCCACCAGGTGCACGCCCATTTCCACATGCTGCGCGCTGCCGCTGATCAGGCCCTTGATATCGCGCGCGGCTTCGGCCGAACGCTGGGCAAGGGCGCGCACTTCGTTGGCGACAACCGCAAAGCCCCGGCCTGCCTCACCCGCTCGCGCGGCTTCGACCCCGGCGTTGAGCGCGAGCAGGTTGGTCTGGAACGCGATGCCATCGATCAGGTCGATGATCTGGGTGATTGTCTTGGAGCTTTCGACAATGCTGTCCATCGCGCTGACGGCGCGCTTGACGACATCGCCGCCGGCATTGGCACGGTCCGTGGCGCGCACGATTGTTTCGCGCACGGCGCCCGCGTTGTGGGCGCTTTGCTCAACCTTGGCGGTCACTTCGCGCATCGCATTGGCGGCGGATTCCAGGCTGGCCGCCTGCTGTTCCGTGCGCGAAGCCAGATCGTCGGAAGCGGCGCGGATCTCTGTCGAGCCGGTCTGGACGCTGGTCGCGGTGCCGGCAACCGATCCGATCACTTGTTCCAGTTCGCTCGCCATGGCGTTGAAATCGGTCTTGAGCCGCGCGAAGGGGCCTTCCAATGCTGCGGTGATGCGGGCGGTGAGGTCGCCTTCTTTGAACTTCGCTAGCGCGCTGCCCACGGTGCCGACAATCAGCTCGACTTGTTCGCCCTTGCTCTTTTCGGCCCGGGCAAGCTGAGCCTGCAAGCCGCGCATCGCCCGGCCCAGCGCGCCGACTTCGTCCTGCGTATCGGCCACCTGCAGCGTGCCATCAAGGCGGCCATCGGCCAGATCCTGAATCGCATGGGTGATCTGGCCCACCGGACGGGCAACCAGTCGCACCATCGCCAGATAGATCCCGCCAAGCGCACCCAGCAGGGCCAGCGCTGCCAGCACACCGGTCCACAGGGCAATGACATAGGCAGAAGCGGCGCCTTCGCCCGCCACATCGATATGTTCCTTCTGATAGGCGGCCAGATCGGCAAGCGCCTTGGTCGTGACCTCAACCGGTTCGTTCGATGTGGCGAGGCGGGCCAGCGCTTCGGCAGTGCGGGCTTCGGAAGAAAGCTGGATGATCTGGCTGGTATCCTGGCTCATCTGCTGCCAGCCGGCCTTGAACGCCTTGAGATAGCCTCGCTCCTTGTCGTCGAGATCAGTCGCCTCGAACGCGGCGGTCTGGGTGCTGATGATCTTCTGGTTCGCCGCAATCTTCGCCTCGGCATCGGCACGCTCGTATTCGTCGGCGGCGAGCAAGTGGGCGCGCAGCGCGCTTTCGAACTCGGCCATGGCAATGTTCACTCGGTCCGCTGCCAGCGCCTGCGGCACGTGATCCTCGGCCACCTCGATTTCCGACGAGCGCATGGCGTTCATGCGCCAGACCATCGTGCCGATCGCGGCGACGACGACCAGCGAAAGCACCGCGAACATCACCGCGAGCTTGCGTCCGATCGGAGCGTTCCTGAGATAATCCATGCCCAATGTGCCCATCCCTGCGGCCACGCGGGACTGCGCGGTCGATATCAAGCAGGGGCTTAGGCCGGTGGAGGCTGCAACGGGGTTTGGTGGGGCCTAGGGTAAATCCCGCAGGGCGCAGTTAAAATCGGCTGAAGACTGGTGCTCGCCCTTCAGGCGTCGATCATTTCCGGATCGAGTTCGCCCGCGCGGTTCTGGATGAACATGAAGCGTTGGGCCGGATCGCGGCCCATCAGGCGGTCGACGAGGTCTTTTACGGCTGCGGCGGAGAAATTTT
>JAIXYF010000392.1 GCA_027490345.1 Novosphingobium sp. | reverse complement strand
GAGGCCCGCGAAAGCGGCAGGGCCCAGGCGCGCGAGCGCAACGAGGCTGACGACCGCGAGGAACGGGACGACGCAAGGGCCGAAATCCGCGCCGCGCGCGTGCTTGACAGCGATGATGGCGACGACCGCGAGGTGGATGACATCGAAGTGGACGACGACAAGGCGGGATCCGGCCAATCGGGCTCAGGCCAATTGGATGATGACGGCGCGGATGACAGCAATTCGGGCTCCAGCAGTTCGGATGACGGCGATTCCGACGACGGCGAATCCGATGACAGCGCTTCAGACGATAGCCAGACCGGCATCGGCGCGGCGGCAGGAGCGCAGGCGCTGATGTCCACCGTGTTCGCGTGGCAGGCCGATGCTATCCGCCGCGAAGGCGCAGAGCGCGACACGACCGGCAATCCCGTGCGCCGGGGCGAGGTGATTGCCTTTGCGCTGCCAGCCCGGGCCGAGCGCCGCCTTGCCGCCGCAGGCTACCGCGTGATCAGCCGCAAGGCGCTGGCGGCGCTGGGCGAAGAGGTCGTGCGCCTCGGCGTGCCGCGCGGGCGCAGCCTGGCAGCCGCGATTGGCGAAGTGCGCAAGGCCGCGCCCAGCGCGATCATTGATTATGAACACTATTATGGTCTTGGCCTGGCCACGCGCGGCAAGGCCAAGCGCGTGCGCAAGGCCAAGGCCATGGTGGCGACCACACCGGCGGCCAAACCGGTGGCGATTTCCGTCGGTATGATCGACACGGCCGTGGCGGCCCACCCCGCGCTGGCGCGCGCCCGCGTGGTGGCGTGGAGCGGCGGCGATCCGGCCAGGAACGCGGGCGCCGCAGCGCACGGGACAGCGGTAGCCTCGTTGCTGGCCGCGCGCGGGGCAGGCACGATCTATAGCGCCAATATCTTCCGCGGCCCCGCCGGGCGCCCCTATACGTCGATCGATGCACTGGTGGAAGCGATGGAGTGGCTGCTGAGCCAGAATGCCCCGGTGATCAACATGAGCATTGCCGGGCCGCCCAATGCGCTGCTGGAAAAGATGGTGAAGCGCGCCGGCGCGCGCGGGCGGATCATCGTGGCGGCGGCGGGCAATGGGGGCCCGGCTGCGCCGGCCGTCTTCCCAGCAGCCTTGCCGGGCGTGGTTGCGGTGACAGCGGTTGATCCGGCGCTCAAGATCTATCGCTATGCCAACAGGGGCCGCTACATCGGCGTGGCAGCGCAAGGCGTGGATGTGCTGGCTGCGTCCTCCAGCGGAGGGTTTGCCCGCCATAGCGGCACCTCGTTTGCCGCGCCGCTGATTGCCGCGCGCGTGGCCGGATGCCGTGCAGAGGGCAGCCGCAACGCGGCCTGCATCAGCAAGCTGGTCAAATCAGCGCGCGATCTGGGAACGCGGGGTTTCGATGAAACCTACGGCCATGGCTATATCGAATAGGGCGGCTTACAGGATGAAATCTGCTGCTGTCAGCGCCGCGCCGCCGTTGATGCGGATCGCGAAATCCGCCGTGCCGTTGCCGTCGATATCCCCGCTGACAAGCCCGATCCCCGCCGTGACGACATAGCGCAGCTGGCCCGCTGCCTTGGTGAAGGCGCCGCTGCCGATCCATGCAAAGGCATCGTTCACGCTTGCTGTCTGCCGCACCGCGTCGACCCCGGAAAGGTCGATCAGATCGCCTTCCGCGCTGCTGAAATCGAGGATCATGTCCGCTGTGTTGGCGGCAATGCCGGGCAGGTCCTTGATCGAGGCAAAGCGGAAGGTATCGCTGCCGCTGCCGCCCGCCAACATGTCGCGCCCTGCGCCGCCGATCAGAGTATCCGCCTCGCCGCCGCCAACGAGCTGGTCCGCGCCGCCCCCACCGTCGAGCGTATTTGCGCCGTCGTTGCCCACCAGCAAGTCCGCGCCGGTCCCGCCGACAAGGTTTTCGATGGCGGTCAACGTGTCGATCCCGCTGCCGCCGGTAGCCTGCGCTCCGGTGATGGCGAGGCTGATGCGCACAGCCGCGCTGCCGACGGCATAGCTGGCCGTATCGCTGCCCGCGCCGCCATCGAGCGTATCGTTGCCCGCGCCGCCCATCACCACATCGTTGTCCTCGCCGCCGGTCAGCGCATCGTTGCCCGCGCCGCCATCGAGGAGATCGCTGCCCGCGCCGCCTGCCAGTGCATCAATGCCGCCATTGCCGCGCAGGGTATCCGCGCCCGCACCGCCATCGAGGCTGTTGGCGGCCTCATTGCCCAGCAGGGTATCTGCGCCCGTGCCGCCCAGCGCGTTTTCGATGGTGCAGCCGAACGCGATACCGATGTTGTTGGTGAGCGAGACGCTGTCATAGGCGAGCGAGGAATAGCCTCCCGGCCTGAGGTCTACCATGCAGCTCAGGCTGAACCCTGCCACGCTGAAGGTATCATTGCCGCCTGCATCCCAGATCGCCTCGAACGAGGGGGCCGCGGGATCGAAGGCATAGGTATCGTTGCCCGTGCGGGTGGTCATGTTCGCGCCGTAGATTTTCTGGATCGCGAGGATATCGTAGACCATCGGTGTCTTGATCAGGAACTGCGCGGTGCCCGTGGCCGGGTCCAGCCACCAGACTTTGTCGGGCGCGGTGTAGGACATGATCGTGTAGCGCTGGTTGTCGAAGCCCACGGGGATCTTCGGCGTTTCGAACGAATGCTTGAGGCCGAGGCTGTGGCCGATTTCATGCATCATCGCCATGAAGTTATAGGTGCCCGGCGTGAACGACTGGCCGATCATGGCAGACCCGATCCAGATATCGCCGTGGGCGTTGTGCATCCCGTCCGATACGCCCAGCGAATAGCCCCAGTAGCCCGCGCCGATGGCTGAAGTGAACGCCACGCGGATATCGCCGACTTGGCCGTCGGCTGTTTCGGCAATCTGAGTGAAGGCGATGTTGGCGATATCGGACCACGCGCCAAAGGCCCGGGCAATCTGCACCGCCTGATCGGCATTGACTGCCCCGGTCACCGCCGCGGTGTTTTCACCCCGGCCATAGGGGCCTGTGAACTGGCTGGCCGCGCCATCGGCCCAGGGATAGCTGTAGCTGATCTGGGTGACGCCGCCCGCATCCTTGGCCGACCAAGCGGTGCGGAATGCAGCCTGCGAGGGCAGGAGGCTCCGGACGAACGGGTCTGTGGCGAGCGCGACGCGGCGGACCGGAGACAGGCTGGTGTAAAGCGGCATGGGGCTCTCCTGCGCTGCTGCTCAAAGCAGGCGGCGGGGTGATGAGCCTCAAGCTTTGCCGGGCAGGATGGAACCTTCGTCTAAACGCCGGCTGCGGATCATTGCGCAGCCGCCGCGCGGGAAAAAGGCGGATTTACCTGATGTCCACCATCGCCCACCGCCGCAAAGCGCGCGCTGCAATGGTTAAGGTTTTAGGTGGGAGTCTGCGGGATAAACCGCCTCTCAGGCGTCCATCACGGCCTGCGCCCGCGCGGCGAAATAGGCGTCCAGCGCTTCGGCGGTTCCTTGCGGCACATGCAGGCCCAGCTTGCTGCGGCGATAAAGCACATCTTCCGCGCTGCGGGCCCATTCCTGGGCGGCGAGGTAGTCCACTTCGGCCTGCGTCAGCCCGCCGCCGAAGTCTTGGCCGAGCGCCTCAAGGCTTTGCGCCGTGCCCACAATGGCGTGGGCACAGGTGCCATAAGCGCGGGCAAGGCGCGTCAGTAGCGCTGCGGGAAGGGCGGGGTGATCGGCGGCAAGCTGCGCTGCGAACCGGTCAAAATCATCGCCCGGAATGTCGCCCCCGGGCAAGTCTGCGCCTGCCGTCCAGTCTCCCCCGGCACTGGCAAAGAACGGTACCAGCTTTTCCAGCGCATGTTCGGCCAGCTTGCGATAGGTCGTGATCTTGCCGCCGAACACGCTCAGCAGCGGGGCTGTGCCTTCGGCGCCATCCAGATCGAGCACATAATCACGCGTCACGGCAGAGGCGCTGGCGGCATGATCGTCATAGAGCGGGCGGATGCCGGCGTAGCTCCACACGACATCTGCCGGGTGGATCTGCCGCGTGAAATAGCGGCGCACCGTCTCGCACAAGTAGTCTGTTTCTTGCGGCGAGATATGGGCCTTGCCGGGCAGACCTTCCCACGGCTCGTCGGTCGTGCCGATCAGCGTGTAATCCTGTTCATAGGGAATAGCGAAGACCACGCGGCGATCGGGGTTTTGCAACAGGAAGGCATGATCGCCATCATAAAGCTTTGGCACCACAATGTGGCTGCCCTTGATTAGGCGCACACCGCGGTCCTGGCTGGCGCTGGCGGCGCGCTGCAGCACGTCTTCCACCCACGGCCCGGCGGCATTGACGAGGCCGCGGGCCATCACCGTGCGAGCGGTGCCCTGTCCTGCGATCTCGGCCTTCCACAGCGCGCCTTCGCGCACTGCCGAAACCAGCTTGGTGCGCGTCTCGATCCTTGCGCCGCGATCTGCGGCATCGCGGGCATTGAGCACGACGAGGCGGCTGTCTTCCACCCAGCAGTCCGAATAGACGAACGCCGTTTTTGCGCCCGGCTTCATGCCGTTGCCGAGGGCGGAGCGGGCGAGGTTGACCGTGCGGGTGGCGGGCAGCTTCTTGCGCCCACCGAGATGATCATACAAGAACAGCCCCAGCCGCACGAGCCAGGCCGGGCGCGGCGAATTCATCTGGGGCAGCACAAAGGCCAGCGGCCAGATGATATGCGGCGCCATGCCGAGCAGCCGCTCGCGCTCAATCAGCGCCTCGCGCACCAGGCGGAATTCATAATATTCCAGATAACGCAGCCCGCCGTGGATCAGCTTGGTGCTGGCCGAAGAGGTGTGACTGGCGAGGTCTTCCTGCTCCACCAGCAGCACCGACAGGCCCCGCCCGGTGGCATCGCGCGCGATCCCTGCGCCATTGATCCCTCCGCCGACAATCAGCAGATCATAGGTTTCGGTCGGTGTTGCAGTGCTGCTCATGCCAGCCACGTCAGGCCCTTTGTTGATCCCGCGCGCTGCATACCCGCCCCCCGGCCGGGAAACAAATGCAGCCATCGCAAAGGCGAATGCGAATAGAAGATAGCGTGGAGGGCCGTAAATGCGGTAACAGGGGCCATGCGAGAGGCAAAGCCAAACCCGGCGTATGACCGGGAAACACAGATGTTCCACCCCGATTGCTGGGCGTTTTGCGCCTGCAGCCGTGCCAATCTGGCGATTCGTCCTTGAAGCCGCTGTCGGTGTTTGCTGCGATGCTGACCGCATCGTCCGTGGCTGCGGCCCCGGCCGAAGCTGCCTCGCCGCCCAGCGTTCCCGAAGTCGGTGCCCCGGCGCTGGCCGCGCTCGGCCCGGATGGCGTCGGCGTGATCGAAAAGACGGTGGTCGACAAGGGCGCGGTCGATCCGCTCGGTAGTCTGGCCACCGGCGCGCTCGTGCACGCAGACCGCACGCTGCCCTTGGTGATCTGGTATCCTGCGCGCGTGGCCGCCAATCCGCGCCGCACGACTTACCGCGCCAGTCTCGTGTCCGAGCCGCCTCGCCCGCCCGCTTATTTCACTGTTCCCGCGCTCGCGGTGACGGGGGCCAAGCCGGCCGGGGCGGGCTATCCGATCGTGCTTCTCTCGCATGGTTACAACAATGATCCGGTCATGCTTTCGTGGCTGGGCGAAAATCTGGCGACCAAGGGCTATGTCGTCGTGGCGATCCGGCACCGCGATCCGCCGATCACCGACACCGCGCAGACGCCCGCCACGCTGATCCGCCGGCCGCTGGATATCACGTTCGTCCTTCGCCGCATCCGTGAGGGCCTGCTGGGGCCGCTGGGCGATGCGCAGCGCATTGCGCTGGCGGGCTATTCCTTCGGCGGCTACGGCGCGCTCACCGTTGCAGGCGCGCGGATCGATGCCGAAAGCCCGGCGATCAAGCGCCTGCCTGCCGCGCTGGTCGAGCGCTATACCGGCAGCGGGCCGGATGTTGACGCGCTGCATGATCCGGCGATCAAGGCGCTTGTCACGCTGGCCCCTGCTGGCGGTTCGCCATGGACCGCGTGGGGGCTTCAAGGGCTTTCGGGGATCAAGGCTCCGCTGCTGGTTGTGGCCGGCACGGCGGACCGCACCGTCGGCTATGATCCCGGCCCTGCGGCAATTTTCCGCGAAGCGAAGGGGGCGGACCGCTGGCTGCTCGCCCTCAAAGGGGCGGGCCATGCCATCGGCACCAATCCGGCCCCTGCGGAAATGCGGGGCACGCTGTGGGATTTCGATTGGTTCGAGGACCGTATGTGGCGCAAGCCTCGCGTCAACGCGATTGCGCTGCACTTCATCACCGCGTTCCTCGATCTCCACCTCAAGGGGGAGGCGGCCAAGGCCGAATATCTAGCTGTGCCATCAGAGGAATCTGATGGGGCCAAGTGGACCAGCGGCGACAAGCGCTATGACGCGGTGAGCGAAGGCGGCGCCAATCCGACGTGGAAGGGCTTCATCAAGGACCATCAGGACGGACTGTTGCTGAAGCACCTGCCGCCTGTGCCCTAGGCTTTCCGCGTTGGGCCTGAAACGCCCGCTTCAGCCGCGCATTTCGGGTACCATCTCGGTCGGCGCGCCCGCATCGCGGCCGAGGCCGCCCGAAAAGTGCCGGATGATCCATTCGCGCAGCAGATAGATCGCCGGATCGCCCAGATCTTCGGCATGGGTCTTGAGGTAATAGCCGAAACCATCGGCCGAGACGCGCTCATAAGGCATCACCAGCTGGCCACTGGCGATTTCCTGGGCGAACATGTCGATATCCGCCAGAACCACGCCCGAAGCGCCAATGGCATAACGCACGGCGGAAAACGCAGTGTCGAACGCCAGCCCGTCGCCTGCCTCGATTGCCAGGCGCTGCTGCGCGGCATAGCTTGACCATAGCAGTCCGCGCGGTTCGCCTTCCAGCTTCACGTGCAGCAGTTCATTGTCGCGCAGAAACTGCTCAAGGGACTTGCCCTGATGCGCTGCTGCGGTTTCGGGCGAACACAGCGGCGCAACGCGCACCATCCACAAGAGGTCGGCCACAGCATCATCGACATTGGGCCGGTCGAACACGATCGCCATATCCACGTTGTCACGCGGGGCGCCGGTGACGTTGGACGTCACCACGTCGATGCGGATTTCCGGATGCTCCTTGTGGAACTGCGCCAGCAGCGGCAGCGCGTTCTGATAAAGCAGCGAGGGGGGAATGTGCAGCCGGATCGGGCGACTTTCCAGATCCTTGTTGCGGATCGTGTTGATCGTCTGCTCCATCCGGTCGAGGCATTTGCTCACGACCGGCAGCAGGATCGCGCCTGCAGGCGTCAGCTTGAGGCCGGTGGGGCCGCGCTCGAACAGCGGACGGCCGATCAGATCCTCAAGGCTGCTGACATGGCGGCTCATCGCGCTTTGCGACACGGTGAGTGCCTGCGCACCGGCCGTGAAGCTCATGTGCCGTCCGACCGCTTCAAACGCACGCAGTGCGTTCAGCGGCAACCAGCGGCGGTTGATGAGGCGATCAGGGGCGATTTTGGTTTCTCCGCTTAGGTTTAAAGCAGTTTGCCTAGCGCATCGATGTACGTCAATCCGCGTTCCTTGCACGAACTCCTTGCTCCATGATAACACGATGTAATATGGAGCTTTAAGCATTTTTATCATGAGGCTGCGATGCTGCTCCCCGCCGAGTTCGATTTCCACGCGCTCGAAGTCTTCGTCCTCACCGTGGAGCTAGGCGGCATGACCGCCAGCGCGCAGCAATTGCGCATCACCCAGTCCGCCGTCTCGCAAACCATCGCGCGGCTGGAACAGGGGATTGGCGCCACTCTGTTCGATCGTACCTTGCGCCCGCTTGGCCTCACGCCTGCGGGCCGCGCGCTCTATGAACGTGCCACGCACCTCCTCGCCACCGCGCGCACGATGGTCGATCAAGTGCGTGAAGGCGCCAACCAGCCGATCGACAAAGTGACGGTGGCGATGGCGGAATCGCTGGCGATCCTGCTGACCGGGCCGCTGTTGGGGCGGCTTGGCCCGCGCGTGGCGCGCTGGCGGGTACGCTCGGGCATCTCACTCAACCAGCAGCAGGATTTCCTCGCGCGGCGCTGCGATTTGCTGATTACCGGCAGCAGCGTGCTAGAAAAGCAGGAAGGCGTGGTTCACCACGATGTGCTGGATGATCCCTTCGTGCTGGTGTTCCCCACCAGCTTTCGCGGCGCGGCCGATCCCATCGCGGCGGCTGAAGGGCTGCCCTTCGTGCGCTATTCGCTCGATACCGGGATGGGCCAGCGCATCGAAAGCCAGCTTACCCGGATGCGGCTGCGCCTGCCCAATGTGATCGAGGTGGATATCGTGCCGCAGCAATTGAACGCGGTGGCGCGCGGGATCGGGTGGAGCATCACGTCGCTGCTCTGCCTCGCCGCGATGCCCGCGCTGATCCCGCACTTGCGAGTCGAGCCGCTGCCGCGCGCGCGCTTTGCCCGGCGCATCCAGGTCGTCAGCCGCGCGGGCGAACTGGGCGATCTGGCGATGGAGACCGCGGCGCTGGCCGGGGAGATGATTCGGACCGAAAGCCTGCCCCCCGTTCTGGAGCAATTGCCCTGGGCGCACGACCTTCTCGGATCAGACTGATTCAGCGATGGGGCTGCATTACGACCATTGATATGGTATATGAGACTTGATGATGCACTGCTGAACCCGTCCGTTCCGGGCTAATATCGCCCGGTCAAGAGCGGCAAAGATGTCGCCGTGCATCCCAGCGGGGGAAGACCCATGAACCTCACCACGTCTGCCGCAGCGCCTGTCACCCTGACCGAGACGGGCCTTGAAGTCCTGCTTCCCGGCGGCAAGACCGCTTATTTCAACAACTACTGGCTCCGCGATAACTGCCCGACATCGTTCGACAGCCAGACGCGGGAGCGGGTGTTCGATATTTTCCACCTCGACGCCGCGCCGCGCCCGCGACGCGCCGAAGTGGTGGGCGATGCGCTGGAAATCGCGTGGGAGGGGGAAAACCACACCAGCCGCTATCCGCTTGGCTGGCTGGCCGATTATGCCGGGGGCAGGCGCCGCAATGATCCGTCTGATATGCCGCGCCGCGCGTGGTATTCAGACCACTATCCGAATGTCGCCCGCTTTGCGCAAAGCGAGCTTGTGGCCGAAAAGGCCAAGGTCGCCGAATGGCTCAAGGCGCTGATCGTCGAAGGCGTCGCCATCGTGACCGACATGCCCGATAGCGACGAAGGCCTGACCGAGCTGGTCAAGCTGATGGGCCATGTGCGGCCCACCTTCTTCGGCGAATACTTCGACGTGATGACTCATATCGAGCCGACCAACCTGGCCTACACCGCCAAGGCGCTGGAACTGCACACCGATACCCCGGCCGAGGATATGGCCCCCGGCGTCCAGTTCCTCCACTGCCGCGCCAACAGCGTGGAGGGCGGAGCCAACCTGTTCCTTGACGGGGTGGCGGTCGCCAACGATTTCCGCGCGGCTTTCCCTGAGGAATTCAAGCTTCTCGCCGAAACCGACGTGCCGTTCTATTGCGAGCACGACACCTATGACGTCCGCTCGCGCCAGCGGGTGATCGAGCTTGACGAACATGGCGAAGTTTCGGGCGTCACCATCAGCCAGCATATGGCCGATGTGTTCGATCTGCCGCAGCATGTGCTCGACCGGTATTACCCCGCGTTCTGCCGGTTTGGCCGGATGCTGCAGTCTGACAAGTACCTCATGCGCTTCCGCATCAATGCGGGCGAATGCATCGTGTTCGACAACCACCGCATTGTGCATGGGCGTGAGGCTTATTCCGCCACCAGCGGCGCGCGCTACTTGCGCGGGACGTATGCCGATCGCGGTGAAATGCGCAGCACCTATCGTGCGCTCACGAGCGAAGGCCGCTTCAAGTGACGGAGGCCGAAGTCGCATTGCTGCGCGAGGATCTCGCCGCTGCGTTTCGCATCACGGCGCAGATGGGCTGGTCGGAATCGGTCGGCAACCACTTCAGTGCGGCGGTTTCGGCGGACGGCAAACAGTTCCTCTTGAACCGCAAATGGCAGCACTTCGCCAGCATTCGGCCCGATGACCTGATGCTGCTCGATGCCGATGATGTGGATGTGATGAACCGCCCCGACGCGCCTGACGCTTCGGCCTGGACGATCCACGGGACCGTGCACCGTCAGTGCCCTGCGGCGCGCGTCATCATCCATTGCCATCCGCCCCATGCCACCGCGCTGGCCACGCTGGCCGATCCGCGGATGCTGCCGTTGGATAACAACACCGCGCGGTTCTGGGGCCGGCTCGCCATCGATCAGGGCTTTGGCGGCATTGCTGATGAGGCGGAGGAGGGCCTGCGCCTTGCGGCCGCGCTGGGCGGGCACAAGACCCTGCTGATGGGCAATCACGGGATCACCTGCACCGGGCCGACTGTCGCCGAAGCGTTCGAAGACCTCTACTTCTTCGAAAAGGCCGCGCAGACGCTGCTGCTCGCCTATGCCAGTGGCCAGCCGCTCAATGTGCTGTCCGACGAAGTGGCGGAAAAGACCGCGCGCGGGTGGGATGACTATCGCGGCATGTCTTATGCGCACTTTGATTGGCTGAAGTCGCAGCTGCCGCCGCTGGCCTGATCCGATGGAGCCGGTCCCAGCCTTTATGCCAGAAACCATGGAAGCTGTGCTGCTCACCGGCAATGGCGGCTTCGAATGCCTGTCGCACCGCACCAACGTGCCGGTGCCGCAGCCAGGGCCGGGAGACGTGCTGATCCGCGTCGGCGCCTGCGGGGTCAACAACACCGATATCAACACGCGCACCGCGTGGTATTCCAAGGCTGTTACCGCCGCGACTGAGGCAGGCGGGGGCGACGGGTTTGCCGAGGCAAAGACCGAGGACTCCGGCTGGACCGGCGCGCTGCCGCAGTTCCCGCGTATTCAGGGGGCCGATGCGGCGGGCTGGATCGTGGCGGTGGGGGAGGGGGTAGACCCCACGCGCATAGGCCAGCGCGTGCTGGTCGAGCCGGTGTTTCGCGGCGCGAGCCGGTTCGGGGCCACTTATTTCGGTTCCGAAGTCGACGGTGCATTCGCGCAATTTGCCCGCGTGCCGTCCGCCCATGCCCACCGCATCGAATCTTCGCTCACGGATACCGAGCTCGCCTCGTTCCCGTGCGCTTATTCGGCGGCGGAGAACATGCTGACGCGCACGGCGCTGGCGGCGGGCGAACGCGTGCTGATAACGGGCGCATCAGGCGGCGTTGGTTCGGCAGCAGTGCAGCTTGCCAAGCGGCGCGGCGCAGAAGTTATCGCGCTGGCAAGCCCCGAAAAGGCGGAAGGCGTGCGCGGTCTGGGGGCATCCGAGGTCATGCCGCGCGATGCCCGTTTTGAACCCGAAACCTTCGATGTGGTGATCGACGTGGCTGGCGGGGCAGGCTTTCCCGCGCTGCTCGATGCTCTCAAGCGCGGCGGGCGCTACGGCGTGGCGGGTGCGATTTCCGGCCCGATTGCCGAGCTTGATCTGCGCACCCTCTACCTCAAGGACTTGACGCTTTACGGTTGCACGATCCTTGAATCCCAAGTGTTTCCCAACCTCGTCGGCTATATCGAACGCGGCGAAATCCGTCCTCTCGTCGCCGCCACTTATCCGCTTTCAGATATCGTTGCGGCGCAGCGCGCCTTCCTCACCAAGCAGCACATCGGCAATATCGTTTTGATCCCTGGATAATGACCCACATGAAAATCGGTTTCATCGGCCTCGGCAATGTCGGCGGCAAACTGGCTGGCAGCCTCATCCGCAATGGCCATAACGTCACCGTGCGCGATCTCAATCCCGAGCTCGTCGCGGAATATGTCGCGCGCGGCGCGAAGGAAGCGGCCAGCCCGGCCGCGCTGGGCGAGGCGGTTGACGTCATCATCACTTGCCTGCCGTCGCCTGCTGCCAGCGCGGCTGTGGCGGAAGGTCCGGACGGCTTCCTGTCCGTGATGCGCCCCGGCCAGGTCTGGATGGAAATGAGCACGACCGACTATGCCGAAGTGCTGCGGCTTGGCCCGCTGGTCGAAGCGCGCGGCGGCCTGTTCATGGAATGCCCGGTTTCTGGCGGCTGCCACCGCGCCGACACCGGCAATATCTCGATCTTCGCTGCCGGCCCGCGCGAAGGTTTCGAGCGCGTCCTGCCCGTTCTTACCACGCTGGGCCGCCGCGTGCTGCACACGGGTGATTGGGGCACGGCCTCGCAGCTCAAGGTCATGACCAATTTCCTCTGCACCGCGCACCTCGTCGCGCTCGCCGAGGCGCTGACGGTGTGCAAGGCGATGGGCCTCGATATGAACACGACCTATGAGGCGATCCGCATCTCCTCGGGCAACAGCTTCGTGCACGAAACGGAATCGCAGGTGATCCTCAACGGCAGCCGCGATATCAACTTCACGATGGACCTCGTCTCCAAGGACGTTGGCCTGTTTGACAAGATTGCACAGGAAACCGGCGTTCCTGTCGAAATGTCGCCGCTGATCGTGCGCCTGTTCAAGGAAGGCGAAGCCGCCTACGGCCCGCGCGAATTCTCACCCAACATCATCCGCCGCTATGAAGAGCCGGTGGGCATCAAGGTGCTGGGCACCGGCTTCCCCGATCAGATGGTCGATGATGAGCCGGAAGAGCCGGGCTATGAAGTGGTGCCGCGCCGCTGATGCAAAAACAGGGACAGTCCCCATTTTGGGCGGACTGTCCCTGTTTGCTGGCAGTTGTGGCTTCTGACGGTTTTCCGTTCATCATGTCCATGTCCGCCCGTGCCCTTCGGATCACCTGAGCAAGGCCGAAGGGCACGGGGCGGCGTTTTCATGGGGTATCGGCTAACCTCAGGACCGGGCGTCTGCCAGGATCATTGCCGCACCCTTTTCCGCGACCATCACTGTCGGCGCATTGGTATTGCCGCTGGTGATATTGGGGAAGATCGAGGCGTCGATAACCCGCAGGCCTTCGGTGCCGTGCACGCGCAGCCGCGCATCGACCACGGATGTTGCGGCATCCGGCCCCATCGCGCAGGTGCCGGTGGGGTGATAGACCGTGTCCGCCCGCGCGCGGAAATCGGCCAGTTGCTCGGCCTCGCTGTGCACGGCGGGGCCGGGCACGAGCTCTTCGGTGATCATGTCAGCAAGCGGCCGGCTCGCCGCAATCTTGCGCAGCAGGCGGTTGCCCGCCAGCACTTCGGCAATATCGTGCTCGGTCGAAAGGTAATTGGGCTGGATCGACGGATATTGCAGCGGATCGGCCGAGCGCAGCGCCAGATGGCCCCGGCTGGTCGGGCGGCACGGATTGAACGACAGCAGGAAGGCTGAAAACGGATCAGGATTCAGCAGCTTGCGCGCGGCCAGCGGGGTCTGG
>JAIXYF010000091.1 GCA_027490345.1 Novosphingobium sp. | reverse complement strand
CTTGCCGTCCTTGCGAGCGGGCAGGTCGGTCGCGACCGAGAGGCGGGGGATGCTGGCCCCACCGGGGGCGGTGCGGGTTGCGGGACCGCGGGCGATGCGACCGACGAGGATAACGAGATTGGTCATGGGCCTTAGTCCTGATCGCGCAGGTCCGGGGGCATCCCGGCTGCGAACTGACCGTCAGAAGGGGGCGGCAGACGCTCGCACCGAAGGGGAACCTCGATCAAGACGGGTGGTGCGGGCAGCCCGGCACAGCCGGGCAACACGGCCGGCCGAATCGGGGTGGCGAGGGGCTGCCGGCGCCTTCAGGGAGGGGTTCGCGAAGAACCGGATGGCCCCGGGGTGTCCCGCCACCTCGTGGCATTTGGCGGCTATGGTTCGCCCTGAACTTGCCCCGCTACCGGGCCACGCGTCTCACCTCGGCGGTGCGCTTTCGTGCCACCCCCCGATGTCGTATCTGCACGGAGGATCAGACCGCCGAAGCCCGGGTTTCCGGATAGCTACAATGGCCGCGCCCTGCTTCAGGATGAACGCCTACTGCGCGTCAGAAAACTTCGATGCCTTCATCGTCTTTCGCTCCTCCCAGCCACGGAGAGTACGGCGAAAAACTCTAACTCAAAGCGATCCAGTTATCCGGGATCAGCTCATAAACACGACGGCCCCTACGCCTGCACAAGGATGAGCGAGGCCGAACATTGTTGCAATCATAGCGCCGTTTGGCCGGTGATACCACCCGGGCTGCAACCGCCTTAGGGACCGCGCGGGGCGCCGTTCAGGGCCCGGTCGCTGCGGGGGCGGCCCCATGGACGATAGCGCCGCCGAGGACGGTAAGCTCCACGCGCGCCGCATGGATCGAGAGCGCCGGTACTGCATAGGGATCGCGGTCGAGAACGACGAAGTCGGCGAGCTTGCCGGACGTCAGCGTCCCGCGCTCGGCGGCCTCTCCCTGTAACCGCGCCCCGTTGACGGTGTACGCGGCAATCGCTTCGGCCAGCGTCAAAGACTCCGCCGCATTAAGGGGTAGGTCTTCCTGTGCCTCCGGGTCACGACCTCCCGCGTAGCGACGCGTGACGGCAGTCTCGAGTCCTTCGATGGGACTGACGTCCGTCACGGGCCAGTCCGATCCCCAGACGAGGAGCGCGTCATTCTCCAGCAGCTGCCGCGTCGGAAACAGCTGCCCGACGCGCGTCGCGCCGAACAGGCGCGGTGCGAACACCCGCTCCCAGGGATCCTGCCGGCTCCAGAGCGGCGACATGTTCGCCGCGACCCGAAGCGCCCGGAAGCGAGGGAGGTCTGATGCCGCGACGAGGTTGACGTGCGCGACTGTGTGCATCGGCCCGTGGTCGCCGTTGGCATGACGCGCGGCCGCGACCGCATCGAGCGCCGTGCGGACGGCCGCGTCACCCTGCGCATGAAAATGCGCCCGAAAGCCCAATCGGTCGAGGCGGGTGATGAGGCGGTTCAGGCGCTGTTGCGCGATGAAGATCTCGCCGCGGCCGTATTGCGGTCCGTCCGCATAGGGCTCGAGCAGCGCGACGGTATGCGATCCGTATGCTCCGTCGAGAAAGACCTTTACGCAGTCGGCCTTCATCCGCCGACCGGAGAGGGCGCGCCGTTCAGCCGTGAATCGGCGGATCTGCGGCTCGTCCGGATCTTCGGCGCGATGCGCGAGGCACAGATGAACCCGCATCGGCAGACGGTCGGAGATATCCAGTGCCCGATACGCAGCGGCGATCTCCGGTGTCGCCATCGCTTCTTCCAGCGCGGTGATGCCTTGCGCATTCATCGTACGCAGGGCCGCCGTCAGCGTGCGTCGGTAGTCCTCGACGGTAGGCGGTGGGATCACGCGCTCCACCCGCTCCATCGCCGCAGCTTCCTGAAGCGCTCCGGAGGGCTCACCGTCGGCGTCGTGTTCTATTCGCCCGTTCACTGGGTCCGGGGTGTCGCGGCCGATGTTGGCAGCGGCAAGGGCGCGGCTGTTCGCCCAGCCCTCGTGACCGGAGTTGTTGGTGAGATAGGCCGGACGGTCGGGTACCACGGCACCGAGGTCTCGCCGGTTCGGCTGCCCGCTCGGCAGGAAGGCAACCTCGTCCCAGCCGTCACCCAGAATCCAAGGCAGCGTCGGATGTGTTGCCGCAAAATTGCGGATGCGTTCGAGAATCTCGTCACGGCGTGTGAGCCCGTGCAGATCGACTGCGCGCTCAGGGTCAGGGATAACCGCAGGGTGCACGTGTGAGTCCTGAAATCCCGGCAGCATCGCCCGGCCGTTCAGTTCGACAACACGTGTCATGGGACCGATCAGCGCGCGAGCACCAGCGCTCGTGCCGACATACGCGATGCGCTCTCCCATGACAGCGATTGCTTCAGCCGTCGTTTGCTGCGGATCGCCCGTGTGGACGACGCCGTCCACGAGGACAAGGTCGGCCCACGGGGTGGCAGTACCGACGGCGGCAGGGGAGGCCGCCCGCGCGAGCCGTCCAGCGTCGGAAAGCAAAAGCACAACGGCCGTCGCGATGACGAGATACTGGCGCATGGTCTCCCCCTGTTCAACCCTGGCTGTGCGAGTCCATGCTCAACTCGGCTGTCCTTCGATGGGACGCGTTTTTGCCTTATGGCCGCAGGAAAGCCACGAAAAATGTTTCGTGGCAGAACTCATGTCGACCGGCATATCCATCCGCGGTCAACGCGGTAATTCGAACCCGACGACGTGAGATAGGGATGATGGTGACGGGACTCGAGGGCCCGTCGGTTGCCGCATGACGCCGGCAGGATCAGACGTCCGCTCGGCCATGTTAGCGCAGCATTCGCGGTTTTCCGAAGAACTTACTGTACACTTGTTTACTGGTTGTGATATGATTCGTTGAAGGCATCGGCGCGCGGGTCAGCGAGTACGGGCAAAGAGGTGAGTGATGTGGTTTTGTCTCGAACGACGGCCATCAAGACCACAGGAACTCTCTGACTCACGGCGGCGTTCCACGCGTCGCCAAAATGCGCGGCATAGCTCAGCCATTGCTATCTCACGCCCCGCCAAGATGCGATCCGTACTAGCACAGATGACAAGGACCTAATGCCATGAACGCCATCGCCGCCGTTCTCAACCAGCCCGATGGCCCGTTCTCGATTGAGGCGGTCGACGTGGCGCAGCCGCAGGCCGGCGAAGTGCGCGTCGCGATTAAGGCAGCGGGCATCTGCCATACCGATCTGGTGGTCGCCTCGGGCGCGATGGGGCTGCAGTTCCCCGCCATTCTCGGCCACGAGGGCGCCGGCATCGTCGATGCAGTCGGCGAAGGTGTGACCGGCGTGAAGCCGGGAGACAAGGTGTTGCTTACGTTCAATTCGTGCGGCGCATGCAAGCCATGCCAGCGCCATGAACCAGCTTATTGCAGCCACTTCGTTCCGCTCAACATGATTGCTGCGCGCGGCGACGGATCAAGCCGCGTAACCCGCGATGGGAAGCAGATTTCAGACAACTTCTTCGGCCAGTCATCGTTCGCTTCGCTCGCAATCGCGAACGAGCGCAACGTACTCAAGGTTGATGACGGCGCCGATCTCGCGGTCCTCGCGCCGCTGGGTTGCGGTATCCAGACTGGCGTGGGCGGCGTCCTTCGCTCTCTCGGCGCAAAGGCAGGCGAAGCACTCGTAGTGCTCGGTGCGGGTGCCGTCGGTCTCTCCGCTGTGTTGGGTGGACAGATTGCCGGATGCGCCACGATCATCGTGATCGAGCCGCAGGAGGGTCGCCGCACGCTGGCATTGCAGCTCGGTGCAACCCATGTGCTCGACGGACAAGGCGATATGGCCACTGCGGTTCGGGGCATCATTCCCGAAGGCGCGGACATTGTGATCGACACCAGCGGCTTTATGCCGGTCGTCGTGCAGAGTGTGAACATGATCGCCAATCGCGGGCGGATCGGGCTACTCGGCGTGCCGGGCTCGCTCGATGCTGCGCTGCCAGTGCCAGTCGTTCAGTTCATCACCCAGGGCGGCACGGTGCGCGGGATAATCGAGGGCGATTCCGAACCAGAGGTGTTCCTACCCGAACTGACCGCGCACCACAAAGCGGGGCGACTTCCGATCGAGACGTTCATCAAGACCTATCGCCTTGACCAGATCAACGAGGCCATCGACGATGCCCACCACGGGAAATGCGTCAAGGCCGTGCTGCTCATCGATTGAGGACACTCCCATGTGGCTCTACCCCGAAGTCAGAACGCTCGGCGAATTCATCGAATACCATGCGCGAGAAGCGCCCGGGCGGCGCGCGCTGATTCAAGGGGATCGCACGATCTCCTTTGCCGAGTATGATGCGGTTTCCAACCGCATGGCGAACGGCCTGCTGGCGCATGGTGCGGAGCCGGGCGACCGGATCGGCTTCCTTGGCCTCAACAGCCCCGATTTCTACTTTGCGCTGACCGCCACGGCCCGAACGCGCGCTGCCTTTATCCCCTTCAACTGGCGCCTTTCGGCCGCCGAACTGGCGCAGCTCATCGACGACAGCACGGCGCGGATCGTATTCGTCGAGCGCGCGCTGGCAGACCTGTGGAACGCCGCAGCGGAAGCTTCAGTGTGTACGGTCGAGGTGATATGGTTCGATGGTGAAGACACGTTAGAGCGCCGCTATTCCGGCGATAGTGCGACAAAGCCCGACCTGTTCATCAGCGAGGAAGACGTTGCCATCCAGCTCTACACCTCGGGCACCACGGGCAAGCCCAAAGGCGTGATGCTGAGCCACGGTGGGTTCAACCGGATGCGTTTGTGCGAGCATCTCGAGCCCGCCTACGAATGGCACGAAGGCGATATATTCATAAACCCGTTGCCCAATTTCCATCTGCTCTCGATCGGCATCGCGTTCCAGTGCCTCTACAACGGCGTTGCAGTCTCGATCGTGCGCCAGTTCGATCCCGGCGTGATTTGCGAGACGATCGAGCGCGACCATCCGACCTTGTTGACGCTTACCCCGACGATGATCCAGATGCTGCTCGATCATCCGCGCGCGGCCCAGACCGATTTCTCGTCTCTGCGGCTCGTGCTCTATGCTGGATCGCCGATTTCGCTGGGCCTGATCCGGCGCGCCATCGCGCAGATGCCGTGCCAGTTCATGCAGTTCTATGGCGCCACCGAGGCCTGCGGGGCCTTCACGATCCTGCGGCCAAGCGAGCATGACCTTGAGGACGAGGCCAAGCTGCAAAGCTGCGGTCGGCCCCTGCCGCTGATCGAACTGCGCATCGTCGATGCCGCCGGGAACGATGTACCCGAGGGTGAGCCAGGCGAACTGATCGCACGTGCGCCTGCCATCACCGCCGGGTATTGGAAACAGGAAAAAGCCACCGCCAAAGTGCTGCAGAATGGCTGGTACCGTACCGGCGATGTAGCGCGCCGCGATTCAGAGGGGCTTTACTACATCGTCGACCGGGTCAAGGACATGATCGTCTCGGGCGGCGAGAACATCTATTGTGCTGAGGTGGAGAACGCGCTTTCGACCCACCCGGAGGTGGCGCAAGTCGCGGTGATCGGCGTGCCCGATGCGCGGTGGGGCGAAGCGGTGATGGCCTGCGTGATCCGCCAGCCCGATAGTGGGCTTGATGAAGCCGCGCTCATCGCACACGCCCGAACGCTGCTGGCGGGCTACAAAGTGCCCAAGCGAGTGACGTTCATGGAAAGCTTCCCGCTGGTGCCATCGGGCAAGGTTTCGAAGAAGGACCTGCGCGCGCCGCACTGGGAAGGGGCCACGCGCCAGGTCGGGTGAGCATCATGCGCTAAACCGAAGCCGCAAACATCGGATAATCGACATAGCCACGCGCATCGCCGACATAGGCATGGTCCATATCCGCCAGCGCGAGTGGATGCCCGCCGCGCATGCGCATCACGAGATCGGGATTGGCGATATAGGGCCGCCCGAACGAGACCGCATCGGCCTTGCCAGCCGCGATGCAGGCATTGGCTGCCGGGGCATCGAAGCTACCGTTCTGAATCACGACGCTCCGGAAAATCGCACGGATGCGCTCGATGACCGGATTATCGGGCCGCTCCATGAAGCCGGAAGCAATCGGCTCGATCAGGTGAATGTAGGCGATGCCGAATTCCTGCGCCAATGCTGCGACGGTATCGGCCAGCGCATCGGGGTTTTCATCGCCCATGCCCTTGCGCGCGCTGGTCGGGCTGATGCGGATACCGACCCGCCCGGGGCCGACCGTTGCCGTCACGGCTTCCAGAACCTCGCGCAGCAGACGTGTCCGCCCTGCCAGATTGCCGCCATAAGCATCGCCTCGGTGGTTGGCGTTCGATTGCAGGAACTGGTCGATGAGGTAGCCGTTGGCGGCGTGGATCTCCACGCCGTCGAACCCGGCGACCAGCGCATTCGCGGCACCGGTGCCATAGGCTTCGACCGCATGGGCGATATCCGCATGGGTCATCTCGCGCGGGACGACGTAAGCCTTCATCGGCAGGAAACCGCCCACATAGTCCGGCGGTGGCGGCGCAAACGTCTGCCCTTCCCCAGCGATGGGCGACGGGCCCAGCGGCTGCGCACCACCGATATAATCAGGCAGCACCAGGCGCCCCATGTGCCATAGTTGCGCAAAAATCTTCCCACCCGCTGCATGGACAGCGCCGATGACCTGCGCCCAACCCGCGACCATGTCCGCAGTCCAAAGACCAGGCACACGGTACCAGCCCATTCCGAGCGGATCGACCGCGGTTGCTTCGGAAACGATCAGCCCGCAATCGGCGCGCTGCGCATAATACTGCGCCATGAGCGGCGTCGGCAGATTGCCAGGCGTCGCGCGGGCGCGGGTGAGAGGGGCCATGATCACCCGGTTGGGCAAGGTCAGCCCGCCAAGCTGCAGCGGCTGGAACAACGCATCGAGACTCATAGGATCAGGCTGCTCGCAGTCACGTGTTTCTCCATGTGATTTCGCCTCCATCGAGCACCTTGCGGTTGCCGACATAGGCGGCAAAGTGCGCGGCTGCGCCTTCACGTTGCCAGATCTGGAATTCCAATTCGTCGCCGGGCAGCACCACGCCCGAAAACCGGCACGCCAGCCGCGAGAGGGCAGCCGGATCGCGCCCCACTGCGCGCGAAACCGCCACACCGGCGATGCCATAGCTGGCAAGGCCCTGCAGAATCGGTCGTTCAAAACCAGCCGCGCGCGCCACTTCCGGATCGAGGTGCAGCGGGTTCCAGTCGCCCGAGAGGCGATAGATCAGCGCGCCACGCGGGCTTGTCGCAAAGCTGACGGTCAGATCAGGGACGCGATCCGGTAATGCGATTTCGTTGCGCGGCGCGGGCGATCCGCCAAAACCGCCATCCCCTCGCAACATCAGCGTCTGATCCAGGCGGCAGTACATCGCACCGCTGGCAACGTCGAAAATCCGCCGTTCGAGCACCAGCACCGCGCCTTTGCCCTCACCCCGGTCGGTCAGCGAGAGAACTTGCGCCTCACCCCGAACACATGCCTCGGGCGGCAGGGGCGCTATAAAATCGGCAGACTGCGCCGAATGGACCAGTTTGGCAAAATCGACGCCAAGTGCGGGATCACGGATCCACATCCCTGGCGTACACAGAGTGACAGCAAACGTCGGGAGGACCGCCAGGCTCCGCTCGTCGAGGAAGGCGAGAACGGCCGTATCGAGGGCATCGCTGCCCAGCCCCACGCCCAGCGCATACAGGATCGCGTCGCGCGGCACATACGTCTGCTCCGGCTGACCGAAATCATACGCCAGAATAGCGGCGGGATCGATCACACGGGGTCCCAGCTGAAGACCTCGGCCGAACGGTGTAGCGGATAGAAGTCGTTCGCGAACTGAGGGAAGACCCGGTCGGCAATGGCTTCAGGCGTCCAGCCCTCGGCGGTGTGGGCAGCGCGCATCGGGCGCGGCTGCGAGAACAGGAAAATCTCGTTGTTGCGCACGCCGAAGATCTGTCCGGTGACCTTGGCAGCCCCGTCGCCGCACAGGGCGACGCACAAGGGCCCGATCTTGTTAGCATCAAGCTTCTTGAGGCCCTCTACGCGCTTCTGCTGCTCGGGCGTATCGGTCGGAATGGAGTCGATCATGCGTGTCCACGCGAACGGTGCGACGGCGTTCGAACGCACGCCGAAGCGCTGCATGTCGAGTGCGATCGACTTTGAAAGTCCGACGATCCCCAATTTGGCCGCAGAGTAATTGGCCTGGCCAAAATTGCCGATCAGCCCGCTGGTCGAGGTCATATGGACATAGGCGCCGCTGCCTTGTTCCTTGAAGAAAGGTGCTGCTGCGCGGCTGGTATTGAAGCTGCCCATGAGGTGCACTTCAATCACCGCGCGGAAATCGTCCGGGCTCATCTTGTGGAAGTAGACATCGCGCAGATTGCCCGCGTTGTTGACCACCCCGTCGATCCGGCCGAAACTGTCGATGGCCGCCTTGATCATGCGGCCCGCACCGAGCCAGTCGGACACGCTGTCGTGGTTGGCGACAGCCTTGCCGCCTGCCGCGCGGATTTCCTCCACGACCTGCTCGGCAGGCGAGCCTTCATCCTGGCCTTCACCGCTCAGCGCAACGCCAAGGTCATTGACGACCACCGCCGCCCCCGCCTCAGCCATTGCGAGCGCGATCCCACGCCCCACGCCGCGCCCCGCGCCGGTGACCAGCACCGCCCTACCGTCCATCATCCCCATGGATTTTTCCTCAATAGCTCTTGGGCAGGCCGAGCACTTTCTCGGCAATGAAGCACATGATCAACTGCTCGGTGATTGGCGCGAGGCGGGTCAGCGCGCTTTCCCGGTAGAGCCGCTCGACGTGGTACTCCTTGGCATAGCCAAAGCCGCCATGTGTGGCGACCGCCTGCCACGCTGCATCATGGCAAGCGCGCGCGGCAAGGAACTTGCACGCATTGGCTTCGGCCCCGCAGGGCAGGCCCTGATCATAGAGGCGCGCAGCCTTTTCGACCATCAGCCAGGCGCTCTCCAGATACATCCACTTTTCCGCAAGCGGGTGCTGGATGCCCTGGTTCATGCCGATCGGCCGATCGAATACCACGCGTTCCTTCGCGTAGTTCACGCCCCGCCGCAGCGCATCGCGCCCGATGCCGATGGCCTCGGCGCCGATGAGGATGCGTTCGGGATTGAGGCTGTGGAGGATGTAGCCAAAGCCCTTCCCTTCCTCGCCGATGCGGTCCTCGTCAGGAATGAACAGCCCGTCGATGAAGATCGCATTCGAATCCACCGCCTTGCGGCCCATCTTGTTGATCAGTCGCACATCAATCTTGGACCGGTCGAGATCGGTGTAGAAGATCGTGATGCCATCAGTCGGCCGGGCGCAGTCCTCGAACTTGGTCGTCCGAGTCAGAAGCATGATCTTGTTCGCGACTTGGGCGGTCGAGGTCCAGACCTTCTGGCCGTGGACCACATAACCCCCCGGCACTTTCTCGGCGAACGTCTTGATCCGCGTGGTGTTGAGCCCAGCGTCGGGCTCGGTAAAGCCGAAGCAGCACTGGTCCTCGCCCGAAACGAGCCGCGGGACCCAGCGCGCCTTCTGCTCAAGTGTGCCCTCCACCACGATGGGATGAGGGCCGAACAGGTTGATGTGGATGGTCGAAGCCGCCGCGAACCCGCCGCCGCAAGCCGCGACCTCACTCATCATTGTCATTGCCTCGGTCACGCCGAGGCCCGAACCGCCGAATTGCTCAGGCATGGTAATGCCAAGCCAACCGCCATCGGCCATCGCGCGGTGAAATTCGCGCGGGAACTCGCCGTCATCATCGCGGGCGAGCCAATAGTCATCGCCGAACGGCGCACAGGCGGCGCGAACGCCTTCGCGGATGGCCTGAAGGTCTTCCTCGGTGGGAAGCGGGCGAGCTTGGGTCATGCGGTTTCTCCGACGGCTGCCAGCGTCTTAAGCGCGGCCTTGAGGTGCGGGATATCGAACATTTTGCCGTCGATCCCGAGCGTACCGGCGTCGGGATTGGCGGCGAATGCGTCCACGATCCGGCGGGCATGCGCGACCTCCTCGTCCGAGGGGGTGAAGCAGCGGTTGATCGTGGCGACCTGATCGGGATGGATCGCGATACGGCCGAGGAACCCGTCGCGACGGGCCCGGCGGCAATCGGCCTCAAGCCCCGCCCCGTCGCGAAAATCCGCATAAAGCGTATCGACCGGCACCACCCCGGCTGAAGCCGAGGCAAACAGGCAAAGCGAGCGCGCGAAGCGATAGGGCTCGGTCCACTGCCCATCCGGTTCCTTGTTTTCCGTCGCACCGATGGCGGCCGCAAGGTCTTCCGCGCCCCACGTCAGGCCAATCAGGCGCGGATGCGGCGGGGTATAACTGCCGAGCGCAAACATCGCCTGCGGAGTCTCAGTGGCGACGACCATGATCTTGACCCTACCGGGCGCCATTCCGGCGGCGGCCTCCAACGGATCGATCATCCCTGCAATCGTCGCGATATCGTGCGCACCATTGGCCTTAGGCACAAGAATGCCAGCAAGTCCCGGGCGCACCACAGCGGCGAGATCATCGGCGGTAAGACTGGTATCTAGGGGATTTACCCGCACGAACAGGCTGGCTTCGACATCGTCTGCCTCGCACAGCCACCCCGCCACGAGATCACGTGCAGCGGCTTTCATCGACGGCGCAACCGCATCCTCCAAATCGAGGATCAGCACATCCGCGCCAGCCGAACGGCCCTTGGCGAACTTGCGATCGCTGTCTCCTGGTACAAACAGAAGCGAGCGCAGCCTCATGCCGGCTTCTTCATCATCAGCGCGTTGCGCACGGTGCGGCATACCACTTCATTGCGCTGGTTAAGCCCGATATGCTCGAAGGTGACGATGCCCTGCGTGGGCCGCGATTTGCTCTCCCTAAGCCCCAGCACCTTCGTTTCAGCACGGAGCGTATCGCCCGAGAAGACAGGCTTCGGGAAGGTCGTATCGGTCATCCCGAGATTGCCTACGGTGGTGCCCATCGTGGTATCCTGCACGCTGAGTCCGATGACCAGTCCCAGCGTGAAGATCGAGTTCATCAGCGGCTGGCCGAACTCGGTGCCCTCGCAATAGGCGTGATCGATATGGATCTGCGCCGGATTGTAGGTGAGCGAGGAAAACAGGCTGTTTTCATAATCGAGCACAGTCTTGCGGACTTCGTGCCGGAACACCTGCCCAACGCTAAACTCATCAAACCAAAGGCCCGCCATTTCGATATCCCTCTCAGTTCAGCCGGCCAAGGATCGCGACGGCGGCCACGCTGTTGAACGGCGAGCCGCCAAGGTTGTGCGTGAGGCCGAAATCGACGTTGTCGCGCTGGCGTTCGCCTGCCCGGCCCTGAAGCTGCGTATAGACCTCATAGGCCATGCGCAGGCCCGAAGCGCCAACTGGATGGCCAAAGCACTTGAGCCCGCCATCGAGTTGGCACGGAATTGCGCCGCCCCTGTCATAGCGTCCGTCGAGAATGTCGGCCGGAGCGCGGCCTTCGTCTGACAGGCCCAGGTCCTCCATGATAACCAGCTCGGTGATCGAGAAGCAGTCGTGCACTTCGGTCATGTCGAGCTCGGTGCGCGGATCGCGGATCCCCGCTTCCGCATAGGCGCGCGCGGCGGCGGCGCGCGTATTGGGCACCGAGGCCCCATCCCACGCGCCGAACTGCATTTCCCAGCCGTTGCTCGCTGAAAGCTGGATCGCCTTGATCATGACCGGATCGGCCTTGCCCAACGCTCGTGCGATTTCCGGCGTGGTGACAATGGCTGCAGCAGCCCCGTCAGAGACCCCGCAGCAATCGAACAGGCCGAGCGGATCAGCGATCAACGGCGCGTTCAGGATCTTGTCCATATCGACCGCGCCGCGCAGATGCGCCTTGGGCGAAAGCGCGCCGTTCTGGTGGCTCTTCCACGAAACATGCGCCATCGCGCGCTTGAGATCGCCCGGCGCGATGCCGTGCCGCGCCGCGTAGGCGCCAGCCAGCTGCGCAAATGTCCCCGGTGCCGAACCATAAGGCATCCACAAGTCATTCTGAACGCCCTTGGTCCGCAGCGGCAAGCCGCCGTAGCCCGTATCCTTGAGCTTCTCGACCCCGATCGCCAACGCCACGTCCACCGCGCCAGATGCCACGGCATAAGCCGCACCGCGCAGCGCCTCGGTGCCCGTGGCGCACATGTTTTCGACGCGGGTCACCGGCACCTTGTCCAGTCGCAGTGCATGGGCTGCCGGAAGTGCACTGTTGCCGACATTGATATCATCGAGCGCATTTCCGACCCAGGCAGCTTCGATGCGCGCGCGCTCGATCTCGGCATCGGCCAGCGCCTCGAGAAACGCCTCGACCATCAATCCGTCCGCGCCCACGTCCCAGCGCTCGCCGAACCGCGTGCAGCCCATGCCGACAATGGCGACCTTGTCGCGAATTCCCGTGGCCATCAGGCGTCTCCAAGCACGGGCCGCACTAGCGGGGCCGCTTTCCAGAAATAGGTTCGAAAGCCGAGCCGGCGGTTCTGCGCCTTGGTGCGCAGCCGCATCCGCACCCGGTCTCCCACGCGAAAGCCGTCGGCAGGGCGGTTGACCATTTCCATCAGGACGCGGGCTCCGTTATCGAACTGGACGAGGCCGAAATCGAATGGAGGATCGGGGCTGAAATTGAGCCGGTCGGCGGTAACGGAGACAATTGTCGCCTCCAGGTCCGCCAGCCGCACATCCTCCATCCTCTCGACCCCGGACAGTTCGGGATTGACCGGAAAAGCGCTTTTGGGAAACTGCACGTTGCCTGCGCTGTCGCGCCCACCGACGAAGCCGACCATGTCGCGCCCTACTCGTTCGAGCACGGTGGCCTGCGCCTTCTGCTCGAATTCGGCGCGCATGCCCCAGTCAAGCTCGAGCGAGCCGGTCAGGCTGAGGAAGCGCGAGTAGCTCGCGAGGACCTGCCCTTCCCTTAGCTCCGCCGCCATGGCGCTCGCCCCCGGAACCGGGCCGGTCACTTCGAACACCATGGCATCGGCGCCGCTGCCGAAGCCGACGAGTAGCACAAAGTCACCAACTTTGGCCGCGTCGAGCGCGAGACCGAGCCCGTAGAGGGCATGGGCCGTGCCCAGATCGCCCGCCATTTCGGAAACCGCTTCACAATGATTGGGTGCCTTGCTGCTCAAAGCCTTTGCTAAAGCCCGCCAGCACCCACCAACCGGTTCATGCACGGCGGCATGGGCGAGTTGCCCCGGCGCAATGCCCGCCGCATCACACGCTGCGCGCACCACCGGCACCAGCACTTCGGCCACCGCCACATCGCGTACGAAGCGCTCTTCGTAGGCGTAGGAGAACGGGTGGTCGCGCGACGCGTAGCGGTCGATGAGGTCAAAGGACAGGCTGGCATGGCCCACGAGCCTCGCCGGCGCATCAGGCCCAGTACGCACAGCCACCGCGCCGTCGCCGAAGGCGAGTTGCGCCGCACTGCCCGGTTGAGTGGACCGCTTCTCTCCTGCTGTCACGATCTCGTCTTGCCTGCCCAACAGGGCATCGAGCATGGCCGAGGTGGCCGCACGCCGCGAATTTGCGGCATCGCTGGTGCGCACGGTGCGCGGCATGGCTAGCGCATCGAGCGCCATCCCGCTTTGCGCGCGATCGGTGAAATAGGCTGAAGTCGAGGCAAACCGGAGCGCGTCCGGTGCGCTTTCCCGGCACAACAGGCGGGCCGCTTCCACTGCCATGGTCAGCGCATCCTCATCCCAATCTGCAACGGCGCGCGTGCCCGTTCGCGGCATCGGCAGGCCGGACCAGGCCAGTTCGCGGGCCGCAGCCTTCCGGTCTAGCCGAAGCAGCGGGACATAGCCGCCGAGCGCGGCAATACCGAACGATTGCGCTAGCACTGACACCCGCTTCTCCTCGATCCGATACCCTGCCTTATCGCTTCAAAGTGGCGGCCTTGCTCCACTCGCGCTTGACAGGCTCAAATACAGTAGTAAACAGCTTCACATTGTCTGGCAAGAGCAATTGGCCTTGAGGCCAGGCTGGCGAGGCAAGGAGGGGGCGATGACCATTTTCACCGACGACACGCAAACCGGCAGTCCGCAGCGGTCGTCACAGGTCAGCACTTCGCCGGACCCACTCCTGCCGCCGACCGCCAGTTCCCGCGATTGAAGGCTGCCCAATGATTGAACGTTCGATATTCCAGCCCGAGCACGAAATGTGGCGCCAGACAGTGCGCCACTTCGTCGAGAAGGAAATCGTCCCCTTCCACGAGCAGTGGGAGAAAGACGGGATTGTGCCACGTGAGTTGTGGCTCAAGGCGGGCGAAGCTGGCATGCTGTGCTGCACCGTGCCCGAGGAATACGGCGGCCTTGGCCTCGACTATCTGTTCGATGTGGTCGTGTTCGAGGAACTTTGGCGTGTGGGTGCCAGCGGCCCGGGTTTCCTGATCCATGCGGATCTGGTCGCCACCTATATCCTCAGCTTCGGCAGCGAGGAGCAGAAGCGCCACTGGCTGCCCAAGATGGTGCGCGGCGAAGCTATCGGCTCCCTCGGCATGACCGAGCCGCATGCGGGCAGCGACCTCAAGGCGATCCGCACCAAGGCCGAGCGCGATGGCAACCACTTCGTCATCAACGGGCAGAAAGTGTTCATTTCGAACGGCCAGATGTGCGACGTGCTGGTACTGGCGACCAAGACAGATACCGCCGCCGGCGCCAAGGGGGTGACGCTGTTTCTCGTCGATGCTTCGTTGCCCGGCTTTAATCGGGGCAAAAATCTCGACAAGCTGGGGATGAAGGCACAGGATACCTCGGAGCTGTTCTTCGACAACCTGCGCGTTGATGCCGATGCGATGCTGGGCGAGGAAGGCAAAGGCTTCTCGCTGATGATGACCAAGCTGGCGCAGGAACGGCTGGCGCAAGCGGTCCGCTCAGCCACCGTGATCGAGACGGTGATCGACTACACGGTCGAATACACCAGCGAGCGCAAGGCCTTCGACCAGACCATCGCAGACTTCCAGAACACCCAGTTCGTGCTCGCCGACCTGAAAGCTCGCAGCGTGATGGCACGCGTGTTTACCGACAAGTGCATCGAGCTATTCATGCGCGGCGAGCTCAATCCCGTCGATGCCGCCATGGCCAAGATGGTCACGTCAGAGCTGCACTGCGAGACAGTCGACAAGTGCCTGCAATTGTTCGGCGGCTGGGGCTATATGTGGGAGTACCCCATTGCGCGGGCCTATGCCGATGCGCGGATCGTCAAGATCGCCGGTGGTTCCATCGAGGTAATGAAGACCATCATCTCGCGCGACCTGTTCAAGGGCAAGTTGAGCGCAAAAAGGTGAACAGGCTTACTCCCCCTCTTGCGCAAGGCGCAGCTGCGGTTAGTCCGAGAGATGTCTCTCCCGGAGTTTCCTTGATGGTCCAGAAAAATCTCGATTCCAGTCTGCGCTTCGGTTTCCTCATTCACGATGTCTCGCGCCTGCGCCGTATCGTGGTCGATCGTGCGCTCAAGCCGCTCGGGCTGACGCGCTCACAGTGGTGGGTGCTGGCTTTCCTTTCGCGCCGCGACGGCATGACCCAGACCGCGCTGGCGGCAGACCTGGATCTGACCAAAGTCGCGATTGGCGGCCTGATCGACCGGATGGAATCTGGCGGTTTTGTCGAGCGGCGCGCCGACGAACGCGATGCGCGCGCACGCCGGGTCTTCCTGACCCGCGCCGGGCTCAAGCTGGTCTCGACCATCCGCGAAAGCGTCGACGCGGTCGAGGCCGATATTCTGGCCACAGTTAGCGAGGACGAACTCGACGCAGCGGCGCTCGTGCTCGTGAAAATCAAGAACCGCCTGCTCGATATGGCGGGCGGTGAAGCAGAGGGCGGGCAGGACCTGGATCTCTGACCGCAACATCCGAATGGAGGAATACGTGAGAGGACTGGACGGAAAGGTCGCCATTGTCACCGGCGGCGGACAGGGCATTGGCCGCGCCTTGACGCTGCGGCTTGCGGCGGAAGGCTGCAAGGTCGCGATCTTCGACCTCAGCATGGCGGCGGGCGAAGAGACTGCGCAGCTGGCGGGTGATGGTGCCACCGTCCGCACCTGGCAGCTTGATGTCAGCGATCTGCCTGCCGTTCAGGCCGCTGTCGAGGCAGTCGAAACCTCACTGGGCCCGATTTGGACGCTGGTCAACAACGCCGGCTGGGACCGCCCCGCCCCGTTCCTCAAGACAACGCCCGAATTCTGGGACAAAGTCATCGCGATCAACCTCACCGGCAATCTCAACACCCATTTTGCCGTGGCTGGCAAGATGGTCGAGCATGGCGGCGGCCGCATCATCAACATCGCCTCGGATGCCGCCAAGGTCGGCACCGCAATGGAAGCGGTCTATTCGGCGTGCAAGGGCGGCCTCATCAGCTTCACCAAGTCGATCGCCCGCGAACTCGCGCGCAAGAACGTACTGTGCAACGCCGTGTGCCCGGGGCCGACCAACACCCCGATGATGGCCGAAGTCGCCGGCACCGGCCCCGAGGCCGAGAAGTGGAAGGCCGCGCTCGAGCGCGGCATCCCGCTTGGCCGCATGGGCGAGCCTGAGGACTACGCCGGCATCGTCGCGTTGCTCGCTTCCGATGACGGCGCCTACATTACCGGCCAGGCCATTTCGGTCTCCGGCGGCATGAACATGGTCTGAGACAGACGCAATGCCGCCGATCGGTCCGCCTCCTCTAGCCGGAAACTGGGCCTGCCATGTGCCCCCCGGCGACGGGACCTGGACGATCGGCGATGTATGGATTGATCGCCAGAGCGGAAGGCTGGCCCTGTTCGTAACCACTGCACACTGCAACCCGTTTGACGTGATGCACGGCGGCGCACTGGCCACCTTTGCCGATTACCAATGCGCGGCCTTGCGTGACTATTTCGATGACGGTGCAGACCATACGCCGACTGTCACGCTGTCGGTCGACTATCTCGCCCCGGTCCCCCGGGGTCGGTGGCTGCTGGCGGAGGTGACGCTCCTGCGCGGGACTGGCAGCCTGATTTTCACGCAGGCGGTCATGACCGTCGATGGCACCAAGGTTGGCCGGTCGAACGCAATTTATCGCAGTTTCAAAAGGAAGGATGCGCCATGAGCACCCCCGAATTCGAAGACATTCTCTATGAAGTGCGCGGCCGCGCCGCATGGGTCACGATCAACCGTCCCAAGCTTTACAACGCTTTCCGCGCGCAGACGATCGAGGAACTGATCGCCGCGTTCAAGCTTGCCGCCGATGATCGGGGTGTGTCGTCGATTGTGCTGACCGGCGCGGGCGACAAGGCATTCTGCACCGGCGGTGACCAGAGCGCGAAGGACGGCCAGTATGACGGGCGCGGCATTGTCGGACTGCCGATCGACGAGTTCCAGTCGATCATTCGCGACATTCCCAAACCCGTGATCGCGCGCGTCAACGGCTTCGCGATTGGCGGCGGGAATGTGTTTGCCACGCTCTGCGACCTCACCATCGCGGCCGACACGGCCAAGTTCGGCCAGGTCGGCCCCAAGGTTGGCTCGGTCGATGCCGGCTGGGGCACTGCATTTCTTGCCCGCCACGTAGGCGACAAGAAGGCGCGCGAAATGTGGTTCCTGAACCTGCAGTACTCGGCGCAGGAAGCGCTCGAGATGGGCCTCGTCAACAAGGTGGTCCCTGCTGCCGAGCTCGACGCAGCGGTCGATGAGTGGACCGAGATGCTCGGCCAGCGTTCGCCTACGGCGCTGGCGCTGGCCAAGCGCAGCTTCAATGCCGACAGCGACAACATTCGCGGCATTTCGATGATGGCGCTCAATTCGGTGAAGCTGTTTTACGACACTGAGGAATCGAAGGAAGGTATGCGCGCGTTCCAGGAACGGCGCACGCCGGACTTCCACAAATACGTCAAGTAACCGGACTGGGGCGCAGCAAATGACCAAGCGCCAGCTGCGCCCCGGAGACTTAGCCGGCGTTTTGCCACCTGGCGGGCACACACTGGTCTCCTCCTGCTCGGCGGAATCCGATCTGCTGATCGCCGAGGTTGCCGCCGCCGGTAGAGCACTGGGTGTCATGACGTTCGCTGGCATCTTTGTCCCCGGACTCAACAAGGCGGTCTGG
>JAIXYF010000291.1 GCA_027490345.1 Novosphingobium sp. | reverse complement strand
GGGGTTCTTCTCGATCCCGCCGATGCGGTGCATCAGGCCGGGCGTGCCGGGCTTGATCCAGGGCCGCGCGCCCTTTTTATCGCGCGCATAGGGCAGCACCTTGCCGTCGGGGCCGTTGGGTTCCTCAAGGAACGTGACCGGGAACGGCGCGAACCTGGCAGGATCCGGCACCTTCCACGGCTCGGCCGCATTGGCGATATAGCCGTCGGTCAGCAGCATCACCGGGGTCATGTACTGCACCGCAAGGCGGCAGGCCTCGATGGCGCACTCGAACGCATCGGAGGGGCTGCGCGCGGCGATCACCGGCATCGGTGCATCGCCGTTGCGGCCATAAACCGCCTGATAGAGGTCGGACTGCTCGGTCTTGGTCGGCAGCCCGGTCGAAGGCCCGCCGCGCTGCGAATTGACGATGACGAGCGGCAGCTCGGTCATGATCGCCAGACCCATCGCCTCACCCTTGAGCGCAATGCCCGGGCCGGACGACGACGTTACGCCCAGCTGCCCGCCATAGGATGCGCCGATGGCCGCCGCGATGGCAGCAATCTCGTCTTCGGCCTGAAAGGTGGTGACGCCGAACTCCTTGAGCCGCGCAAGGTTGTGCAGGATCGCTGAGGCCGGGGTGATCGGATAGCCGCCAAAAAACAGATCAAGCCCGGCCAGCTGCGCCCCCGCCACAAGGCCGTAACTGATGGCTTCCGCGCCCGTCACTGTGCGGTAAAGCCCCGGCTCGCTGGCAGCAGGAGCGAGGTGGTATTGCTTCAGCGGGCCGGAAAGCTCCGCCGTCTCGCCATAAGCGTGGCCCGCATGGAGCGCGGCGATATTGGCATCCGCCAGCACGGGCGCCTTGGCGAACTTGGCCTTCAGCCAGTCGACCAGCGGCTGCCGGTCCCGGTCAAACATCCACAAGGCGAGGCCCAGCGTCCACATGTTCTTGCAGCGCAGCGCTTCCTTCTTGCCAAGGCTGAAGGGCTTCACTGCTTCCAGTGTCAGCGCGGAAATATCGAAGGCCAGCACCTGCCACTTCTCAAGGCTGCCATCCTCCAGCGGACTGACATCGTACTTAGCCTTTTCAAGGTTGCGTTTGTTGAACTCGCCGGTGTCGGCAATGATCAGGCCGCCCGTTTTCAGCGCGCCGACGTTGGTTTTCAGCGCCGCCGGGTTCATCGCCACAAGCACGTCGGGTGCATCGCCCGCTGTGTCGATCTCGGTCGAGCCGAAGTTGATCTGGAACGCGGAGACGCCAAACAGCGTGCCCTGCGGCGCGCGGATTTCGGCGGGGAAATCAGGAAAAGTGGCAAGATCGTTGCCCGCCAGCGCAGTCGACAGCGTGAACTGGCCGCCCGTCAGCTGCATGCCGTCGCCCGAATCGCCTGCGAAACGCACCACGACAGCATCAGGCGTGAGGGCTTCAGGCGCGGGGGCATGATCGCTCCCGCCGGTGTGGCCTTCGGGTTCGCTTTCAAGAACTGTCGCCATAGGGTCCTCTGCCGTTCGCGCGGAGGCTTCTCTCGCCCCTTCGCGTCTCTTGCGCGCCTTGGTTGGACTTGGGCGGCTATGCCTTCATCTAACGGTTCGCAAAGAAGAAAAACTGATACACCGCAAATCTCGCTCTCATTCTTGATTCCGATTGCCCCTGCCCGTCAAGCCTCGCAAATAACAGTCCTGTCAGTGGACGGCTGCGGCGAATCAGCCGCGCGCAGCCGCCGCCAAGGAAGAGGAACGCAATGTCAGACACCGCAAACGCTCCCTATGTCCGGCCTGATGTGAAGGCCTTTCTCGATTTCATGGCCTCTGTCCCCGGGCCGACAATGGCCGAGATGGGCCCCGAAGGCGCGCGCGCCAGCTATGTGCAGATGGGCGTGATGGCCGAGGCCGAACCGCGCGAACTGGCCGTGATCAAGGACCTGACGTGCCCCGGCCCCGCGGGCGATATTCCGCTGCGCTTCTATGATGCGCGCGAAAGCCGCGAGCCGGGCCCGGCGGTGATGTTCTTCCACGGCGGCGGCTTCGTGATCGGCGATCTTGATAGCCACCATTCGCTGTGCACCGAAATTGCGGCAGAACTCGATCTACCGGTGATTGCGGTGCATTATCGCCTCGCTCCCGAGAACCCCTTCCCCGCGGCGCCGGACGATTGCGAAGCCGCCACGCGCTGGGTAGCCACCAGCCCCGAGGCACTGGGCCGCCAGATCACCGGACTGATCCCGATGGGCGATTCGGCGGGCGGCAATCTGACGATCGTGATCACGCAGGCGCTGGCCCAGCAGCCCGCCGCCGTGCCCATTGTGCTGCAAGTGCCGATCTATCCGCTGAGCGACGACAAGCCCGATCACGCCTCGTTCCAGCAGTTTGCCGATGGTTTCGTGCTGACCGCCGATACGATGGCGTGGTTTTCGAACGCCTATCAGGCCGAACTCGGCCATCCGCGCGCTTATCCGATCTATGGCAATCATGCCGATACGCCGCCAACCGTGCTTGTCACCGCCAGCCTTGATCCGATCCGGGATAGCGGCCGGGTCTATGGCGCGGAGCTGATCCGGGCCGGGGCCGAAGTGGTGTTCCTGGAAATGAAGGGCACGACTCACGCCTTTGCCCAGCTGCGCAAGGCATTCCCCAGCGCGCAGGGCGATATGCAGCGCATCTTCGCCGCTGTGCGCCTGCTGCTGAGCCGCGG
>JAIXYF010000129.1 GCA_027490345.1 Novosphingobium sp. | reverse complement strand
TGGTGGAGCGCACGCGCCGCGTGGTGCGCTTCACCGCGCTGGGCGATCAGGTCGTAGCCAAGGCACACCGCCTGCTGCGTGAGGGGGAGGAGCTCTCCGCGCTCGTCCAGGCGCATGGCGCGCCGCTGACAGGCGAACTGCGGATGAGCGTGATTCCCACGATCGCGCCGTTCCTGCTGCCGCGTATCCTGCCGCGCCTTCGCCATGAACGCCCTTCGCTGAAACTGTTCCTGCGCGAGGAGCCGAGCGCGGCGGCGGTCGAATCGCTACACCACGGGCGCGCGGACTGCGTGCTGCTGGCCCTGCCCTTCGCGACCGGGGAGGTTGAGGCTGCACACCTGTTTCACGACCGGCTGCTGGTTGCCTTCCCCAAGGACGACCCGCGCGATCCGCCGCCCAGCATCGCGCCCGCGCTGATCGATGAAGCGCGTCTGCTGCTGCTGGAAGACGGGCACTGCCTCAAGGACCATGTCCTGGCTGCGTGCAACCGGCCCGAACTGCGCGCCAGCGCCAGCGTGATCGGCACCAGCCTGCACACACTGGTGCAGATGGTGGACAATGGCCTAGGGCTGACCATGCTGCCCGAAATGGCGGTCAAGGCGGGCATCCTCACCGGCACCCAGATCGTGGCCCGCCCGCTCGAATCCGAGCACGCCAGCCGCGAAATCGCGCTGGTGTGGCGCAGGAATTCCCCCCGCGCCGAGGAGTTCCGGATGCTGGCTGGCGAACTGGCAGCGGGATGAACCTTCCCCCTGCCCTCGCGCTTGCCATTGCCATCTTGGCGGAAGTCATCGCAACGACTGCGCTCAAGCAATCGGCAGGGTTCACCCGGCCGCTGCCGCTGGCGCTGAGCCTTGCGGGATACCTCGTCGCGCTGTTCTGCCTTTCGCTTTCGCTGGAAAAGATCCCCACGGGTGTGGCCTATGCGATCTGGTCGGGCGTAGGCATCGTGCTGATCACCGCGCTGGCCTGGGTGGTCCACGACCAGAAGCTGGATGCGCCAGCCTTTGCCGGCATGGGCCTGATCTTGGCCGGGGTTCTGGTGCTGAACCTGTTTTCCAAATCAGGAACTTAGTCCATGTGCTTGAGGCCGACGCGCAAGTAATCCCAACCGGTAATCACAGTCAGCACCGCTGCTGTCCACAGCGTGATCAGGCCAACGGTGTGCGGAACATTGGCCTCAAGGCTGCCGATCATCATCGTCCAGCCCGGCGCGCCCTGCCCCAGAATCAGCGCGCCAAGCGCCGTGATCTGCGCCGTGGTCTTCCATTTGGCGAGCTTTGATACCGGCACCGAGACCTGCAGCCCGCCGAGGAATTCGCGCAGGCCCGACACGGCAATTTCGCGGATCAGGATGATCAGCCCTGCGATTACATGCAGATCGCCGACAAACGGCCCGGTGAGCACCCCCCGCGCGCTGAGCACGAGAATCACTGCCGCCACCATGATCTTGTCGGCAATCGGATCGAGAAAAACGCCAAGCTTGGAAACCGTGCCCTGCGCGCGGGCGAGATAGCCGTCGAAATAATCCGTCACGCCCATCAGCGCATAGACCGCAAAGCCGATGGCATAGCCCGTGTGCCATCCAGGCCACCACAGCAAGCCCGCGAGCAGCGGCACGGTGACAATGCGGGACAGCGTGAGCAGGTTGGGGAGGGTCAGCATCACGCATCTCCATAAGCGGGTTGCGAGCGCGAAGAAACCGCAAGTTGCCCCGGACATGCCCCCTTGCCCGCTTCGTGGAGAGCGCTATGGAAAAATCACAAGTATGCGAAGGCTGGCCTGACCCGAATGACAACCACTGCGCTGCTCATACGGAGACGCCGCTTCCTGCCGCTGTTCGCAACGCAGCTTCTGGGCGCGTTCAACGACAATCTCTACAAGAACGCGATGATCTTGTACGTGGTCTATACCGTGTACAGTTCCGAAGCGGCTGAAGCGCGCTTTTCCGCGATAGCCTCGGCGGTGTTCATCCTGCCGTTCTTCCTGCTCTCCGCGCTTTCGGGCCAATTGGCCGACATGCGCGACAAGGCGCGGATCATCCGCATCGTCAAAGCCGCGGAAATCGCCATCATGATCGTAGGCGCAGCGGGGCTGTTTCTGGCGTGGCGCGGCATCGCGGTGGAAGTCGTGGCGATCCCGCTGATGCTGGCGGCGCTGCTGGCGATGGGGGTGCATTCCACGTTCTTCGGCCCGATCAAGTATGCGATCCTGCCGCAGCACCTTCATCCGGAAGAAGTGCTGGCGGGCACGGGCCTGGTTGAGGCAGGGACGTATATCGCGATTCTGGCTGGCACGATCTTCGCAGGCTGGATTCCGGTGGAATGGGCCGCCGTGATCTGCATCGCAACGGCCGCCCTCGGCTTCTTCACCGCCCAGTTCGTGCCGCCTGCACCTTCGCTGATGAAGCCCGAGCCGCTCGATTTCAACGTGATCCGCTCCTCGATCACCCTGGTGCGGATGACCACGCGGCATCCGCGCGTGTTTCTGGCCATCGCAGCGATCAGCTTCTTCTGGACGATCGGCGCGGTGCTGTTCATCCAATTCCCGCCGCTGGCCAAGAACGTGCTCTCCGCCAGCAAGGAAGTGGCCAGCCTGTTCCTCGTGGTCTTCTCGATCGGCGTCGCGATCGGTTCGGTCTCGATCAACCATCTCCTCAAGGGCACCGTCTCGGCCCGGTTCGGCCCCCCGTCGGTCATCGTGATGGGGCTCTTCATCATCGCCTTCCACGTGGTGTGCAAGATGTGGCACGAGGCAGTCGGCGGAGATCTGCTGAATGTGTCGCAGTTCGTGGTCCAGCCGCTGGCCGTTCCGCTGCTGCTGAGCCTGCTGGGCATCGCCATTTCGGGCGGCATGTTCGTGGTGCCGCTCTATGCCTTCCTGACCACGGTGGTCGACAAGGCGGAGACCGCACGCACGATTGCGGCGAACAACATCGTCAATGCCGGTGCGATGGTGATGGGTTCGCTGATCGCGGTGGGCCTCAGCGCTGCGGGCGTCGGCTTGGCCGATCAGCTGATGCTGGGCGCGGCGATGTGCCTGATTGCGGCATGGCTGGCGCGCGTGCTCCACAAGGCCGAACTGGCGCACGAGGGCGAGATCGAGCACACGTTCTGAGCGGCGTGTGACTTCAGAAGATAAACACCGAAATCGCAAGGAAACAGGCGCAGTAGGCCAGGAGGAAATCCTTCACGTCCTGCAGCGTAATCCGTTTCGGATCGACTGGCGCTGAACGCAGGCCTTCAGGCACCTGCAGCGCCGCCATCGCAGCCTCCACTTCGGGTTCATGCAGGGGCAGCGGGCGCAGCACATGCGCCGGCAGTGTGCGGCGAAACGGATGCCCGGCAAGATCGGGATTAGGAGCGCGGCGTGTGAACATGCCTGCGTGGTAACGCTTTATTTACCACGCAGGGAGGCTGCGAATCAGCGGCCTATGCGGTCAAAGCGGGACTGTTCCGATCCGGTACAAGCTCCGGTTCCTGCTTCAGTCCGTGCCGCCTGCCATTTCCAGCACGATATCCCATTCTGCCGCGCGCACGGCCGAGACGGAAAGGCGCGAAAGCCGCAGCAGGTCCATCTCGGCCAGCGCCGGGTTGGCCTTGATTGCGGCCAGCGTGACGGGCGCTTTCAGCCGGGCCACAGGCTGCACTTTCACCGCCGCCCACTTGCCTTCGGGATCGGTCGGGTCGGTCAGGCCTGCCACGCTGATCCGCGCGATCCCAACGATCTGCTTGCCGATGTTGGAGTGATAGAAGAACGCCAGATCGCCCACTGCCATCGTGCGCAGATGGCGCGCCGCAAGGTGATTGCGCACGCCGTCCTATGTCCCCTCGCCCTCCGCGATAAGATCATCCCAGCCATAGACATCCGGTTCCGATTTCATCAGCCAGAGCTGTTCGGAAAGCGCGATTTTGGTCATGCAAAGTCCCCGAATGGCGGTATGCAAACGCCCATACCTGCAACCGGACCTCTTGCAAGCCATGACCCCTGAAACCCTCCCCATGCTCTCGCTCACCGCCCCATCGGGCAATCTGGCGCAGGAGCTGGGCGCAAGCTTTCAGCGCTTCGGCTTTGCGCTGGTAACGGATCACGGGCTCGATCCGGCGCTGGTGGCGCGCGGGTGGGACCTGACACAGGCGTTCTTTGCCCTGCCCGAAGCAGAGAAGCGGCGCTGGCATGTGGCGGGCGGCGGCGGGCAGCGCGGCTACACGCCCTTCCGCACCGAAATCGCCAAAGGTGCGAGCGCCCATGACCTCAAGGAATTCTGGCACGTGGGGCGCGAGGGGGCGGCCGATCCTGCCATGCCCGCCAACGTCTGGCCCGATGCGCCAGCGGGTTTCCGTGAAACCTTCACCGCGCTCTACGCCGAATTTGACCGGATCGGCGCGCGCATCCTCTCACACATCGCGGTGTGGCTGGGGCTGGAAGCGGATTGGTTCGACCCCGCCATTGCCGATGGCAATTCGATCCTGCGGCTGCTGCATTATCCGCCCATCACCGATCCGGCAGGGGACGCGATCCGCGCCGGGGCGCATGAGGATATCAACCTCATCACGCTGCTCCTGGGCGCGGAGGAAGCGGGGCTGGAACTGCTGACGCGCGAGGGCCGCTGGATTCCTGCCTCGCCCCCGCCGGGCGCGCTGGTGGTCAATATCGGCGACATGTTGCAGCGGCTGACCAACCACGTGCTGCCCTCCACCACGCACCGCGTGCGCAACCCCGATGGCCCGCGCGCCGCACGCAGCCGCTATTCCATGCCGTTCTTCCTCCACTTGCGCAGCGAATTTTGCATCACCACCCTGCCCGGCTGCGTAAGCGCTGAGAACCCGGATCGTTTTCCCGTGCCGATCTCCGCGGATGCCTATCTGCAGGAACGGCTGCGTGAAATCGGGCTGAGCCGCTGAAGCTGAACCTGCGCCGCGCCGCCTGGCAGCGAATCTGGTTCGTCGCGAAGGTCCGCATGTGGGGACTTTTCTTAGATTTCCGCCGCTGTTGCGCAAGCATACCCAGAAATGGGGATTAGTAAGCGGCCCAAATATGCGCAAAGTCACAAGTCACTTTGCGCCGGATGTCCATCATTCACCATCTGCATCATTCACCATCTGATCACCCAAATCCGCTGATGCATTCCCGCACATACGCAGCGCAAACGCGGCCATTTCATTCCCGGTTCTGAAGGATCATCGCCCATGGTATTGCAAGTTGCTGAAAGTTTCACCGACACAGGTGTCCGCCATGATCTGGGCACAGACGACGACCTCTATGTCGGCACCGGCATTCGCTCGGTCTCCAACGATGACTTTGCGATCAAAGCGCTTGGCTCGTTTCATTCGATCAAGATCGACGGGACGGTATTCGGCAGAGTGCTTGGCCTCTCGATCGAACCTTCCGGTACGATCGCAGGATCCAATGCCGTGGGAATCGGCAAGACCGGGCAGATCGGGTCAGTGGGCACGGCCATCAGGCTGGCGGGCGCAAACAATGTCGTGGTCAATCAGGGTGAAATTTCGAGCATTGGGGGCCGCGGGATTCTGGTTTCCAACGGCGGTGATGGAACGGCACGATCAAAGGTTTTCAACTACGGCAGCATCACATCGGATTTCGAATCCATCAGCAGTGGCGGCATCAGCATGCTGGTCCGCAACCATGGTGATATCACATCCAGTTTTTCCTTCGCGATCTCCACCGGGGTCGGAGACGATACGGTCCACAACTTCGGCACCATTGATGGCGATATCAGCCTGTTCAACGGGTTCAACGTCGTGATCAATCGCGGCCTGATCGTGGGCGATATCACGACCGGCATTTCTGGTGACCTTGTCGACAACCGGCTCGGAACGATCATGGGCAATGTCAATCTGGGTGACGGCAGCGATATCTTCAGGCCGGGCGAGACCGACGAGACAGTTGATGGCGGGGGAGGCTCCGACACTATCAATTTCGAGAAATCGAGCGGCGTGCAATTGGCCCTCGACAACAGCCTTGCCGCAACGGGTTGGGCTGCAGGCGATATCTATCTGAACTTCGAAAATGTTACGGGATCGCGCACGGGGGCAGATGTGCTGATCGGCAACGGCATCGGCAACTACCTGACAGGCAACGGCGGCAACGATGTGCTTTCGGGGCAGGATGGTGACGACACGCTGGAGGGCGGTCATGGCAACGACACGCTCGATGGAGGCAACAGCCTCGATGAACTCTACGGCTCGTTTGGCGACGACATCCTTCTGGGCGGCGCCGGAAACGACACGATCCGCGGTGACGAAGGGGCCGATACGATCACCGGCGGGATTGGCAAGGACAACGCAGCAGGCGGCCTCGGGGCTGACCGCTTCGTGTTCGGCAATGGCGATTTTGGCGGCAAGACCAGTTCGAGCGCCGATCTGATCCTCGATTTCAAGCAGGCAGAGGCCGACCTGATCGATCTCAGGCTGGTCGATGCCCGCAGCACGGTTTCCGGCGATCAGGCGTTTGCCTTCATCGGCACCGCCGCCTTCCGCAACGTGGCAGGCGAACTGCGCGTGGTGCAAGGGGGAAGCTCCACCGTCGTCCAGGGGGACACCAACGGCGACGGGGTGGCTGATTTCTGGATCGCGCTGACCGGGTCGATCACGCTCAAGGCCGCTGATATCCTGCTCTGAAGCCCTGCTCTGAACCGGAACGCCCGGCGCTGTCAGGCGGCTGCCACGCGCAGCACTTCGATGGCGCCGGACTTGCCGCCGAAATCCACCTCATCCCCCGCTTCCGCGCCCATCAGCGCGCGGCTGAGCGGCGCGGTGAACGATAGCAACCCGGCGGCGGGATCGGCTTCATCATCGCCGACCAGCATAACCGTGCGCTCCTTGCCGTTTAGCCGAAACGTGACGGCGCTGCCAAACGCCGCTGCCGGACCCTGAGGCGGGGGCATGACTTGCGCGGTGGCCTGCCGGGTTTGCCAATAGCGCATCACGCGGCGATGCTTCTTGATAGCCTCTTCATCCGCAAGGCCCGCCAGCTCTGCCTCCAGCTCTGCCAAGCGCGCAGCGATCAGCCCAAGGCCGCGCGCGGTGACGAGATTGGGACCGGGCGGGATCGGCAGCTCGAACTTGGGTTCGAGATGTTCGTCATCGCCTTCGCGCCGAAATGCGACGCTCATGCTTCCTCCCCATCATCAACCGTCCATTCGCCCAGATCAGGCGCGCTGCCAACTAGGGCGAGGCCGTGGGCAATCGAGGTCAATTCATCGCCGCTGGCAAGGCGGCCCTCCCCAAAGCGCCGCTCGAACAAGGCCCGCACGGCCGGGATCAGCGAAGAACCGCCGGTGAGGAACACGTGGTCAATCTGGCCCGCATCCAGCCCTGCGCGGGCCAGCACGCGGTCCACGCCATCATCCAGCTCGGCCAGATCGGGCGCGATCCAGGCTTCGAAATCAGCGCGGCTGACGTCTGCGCTGACCGATAGCCCTTCGCCCGCAAAGGTGAACGAGGCGTGGGTCTGGCTTGAAAGCGCGCGCTTCACTGCGCCAATGGCTTCGTAAAGCCCGTAGCCCAGCTCGTTTTCAACCACCGCGATCATCCGGTCGATGGCGGCCGGATCGGTGGCGGCGTGGCGCAATTTGCCCAGCTGATCGAGCGTGCGCTTGCTGCGCATCAGGGCAAGGCGCGACCAATCGCTGAAATCGGCGAAATGTCCGGCCGGAATTTCTAGCACTTTGTCGAACGAACGATAGGAGCCGCCCTTGCCCAGCAGGGGCAGAACCAGCTTGTCCATGATGCGGTAGTCGAAGCGGTCTCCGGCAATGCCGACACCGGCCGAGGCCAGCGGGGTGCAGCGGCGCGTGGCAGAACCGGGGGCGTCCGGAGCTCCCACCCGGACGATGGAAAAATCGCTCGTGCCGCCGCCGAAATCCGCCACCAGCAACGTGGCCGGCTGGCTGAGGCGCGAGGCAAAGCCATAGGCTGCGCCCAGCGGCTCATAGACATAGTGGATTTCGCGCCCAAGCCCGGCAAACATCGCGCCATAGCGCGCGGCGGCCAGCGCCGGATCGGGCCGCGACCCGACATAGCGCACCGGGCGGCCGACCACGATGCGTTCGGGCAGGTTCTTCAGCGCGTCCCCGGCATGGGCGGCAAGGTGATCGAGAAACGTGCGCCCCAGATCCTCGAACCGCAGACGCTTGGTAAAGATCTGCGCATGTTCGAACGTGGTGCTGGCCGCGACCGACTTGAACGACTGGAGAAAGCGCGAGCCTTGCGGAAAGCCGAGGAATTCGGCGATGGCCCAAGGCCCCGCTTCATGTGCCAACCCACCCCGCACCGCATCATCCTGCCAGAAGCACAGCGCCGAACGGAACACCGAAGTGGCGGCATCGGGCGCGGCGAATTCAGCAAGGCGAACCACGCCATCGCCCGCGGTGCGCGCCACGACTGAGTTGGTCGTGCCGAAATCGATGCCGACGGCAGACACAGGGACTCCAGGCAGGGGTGAGGACGCGGAAGGCATGACGAGGGAAACTTTCACGGCACAAGCGGCTGCCGATCGGCAGCGGGCGACCGCCCCTAGCCCGCCGTCTCCTTCGGCACCACGTTATATTTGCGCACCTCGTCCTGGCTCAGGCAATAGCGTGTGGTCTTGTTGGCCGCTGTGGCCACGGCCTGCTGCCTGTACATCACTTCGGTCAGCAGCTTGCGGCTGATCCCCATGCGGATGAGGAAATCATTGTCCTCGCTTGCGAGCATGGCCGAGGATTGCTCAATGCTG
>JAIXYF010000275.1 GCA_027490345.1 Novosphingobium sp. | reverse complement strand
GGCCGCATGCGGTGCTTCGACAAGCTCAGCACGAGCGGAACCTTCTTTTCTGGTCAAATCGAAATCCCGATTATCCTGAGCCTGCCGAAGGATGCTGGCGCAAGAGCTGACCATCACTCTTCCTTGCCCTCGTAGGCCTCGACGATCCTCCCGACGATGGGATGGCGCACGACGTCGGCCACCTTGAAGCGCACCATGCCGATGCCGTCCACCCCGTCAAGCCGGTTCACCGCATCGTTGAGCCCGCTGGAGGCGCTGCCGCCGGGCAGATCGGTCTGTTTGGGATCGCCGCAGATCACCATGCGGCTGTTCTGGCCGAAGCGGGTGAGGAACATCTTCATCTGCATCGGCGTGGTGTTTTGCGCTTCATCCAGAATGACGAACGCGTCCGCCAGCGTGCGCCCGCGCATGAAGGCGATCGGCGCGATCTCGATCTCGCCCGAGGCGAGGCGCCGCTCCACCTGCTCGGGCGGCATGCAATCATAGAGCGCATCGTAAAGCGGGCGCAGATAGGGATCGACCTTTTCCTTCATGTCGCCCGGCAGGAACCCCAGCCGTTCGCCCGCTTCCACAGCGGGGCGCGAGAGGATCAGCCGCTGCACGCTGCCGCTGATCAGCTGCGCCACGGCCTGCGCGACGGCGAGATAGGTCTTGCCCGTGCCCGCCGGGCCGAGCGCGAAGATCACATCATCGCGGACCAGCGCGCGCATATATTCGATCTGGGTGGCGGAGCGCGGCACGATGGTTTTCTTGCGCGTGCGGATCATGATCGGCGGCGCGCCATCGGGAGCGCCGGAGATGATCCCTTCCAGCGTCGGTTCGTTCGACATCATGATGAGCGATTCGACTGCGCCGGCATCAACTTCGTGCCCCGCCAGCAGCCGCTGATGCAGGCCCTTGAGCACATCGCGCGCGCGGGCCACGGCATCGTCCGGCCCTTCGATCACCGCCTTGTTGCCGCGCGCCGAGATATAGACGCCCATGCGGTTTTCGATCTGCACGAGGTTCTGATCGAACTGGCCGAACAGCGCGCCGAGCACCGTCTGCTCCTCGAACGCGATTTCGATCCGGGCGCGGCGCGGCTGATCGCCCCGGCCCATATCGCCGCGTACCAGCGGGTCCGTGCGGATGGCGCCCTGCCACTCTTTGCGGACGCCATCATCGTTCGAGCGGGAGAACTTGCGGGCCATGCGCTCCTTTCAGACTAATCGGCCCCAGATTAGGCAGCGATGCGACAGGCGCAAGACAGCCGCCGGTAAAATCGCACGCTGCGCGCAGATATGCACCGCTCTTTGGTTCTATGCTTTCAGCGCCATGCTCGGGCGGCGGCGCGCGCCACCAGCTGCCCGCTCAGCGAATTGGGGCCGGCCTCGATCAGGTCCACCTCTAGCAGATCGCCCAGCGCGGCATCGCCGGTGAAATGCACCGATTGCAGCCAGGGCGATTTGCCCAGCCATTGCCCCGCATGGCGGCCCTTGCGCTCGACCAGCACCTCGCAGCGCTTGCCCACGCTGGCCTGATTGAAGGCGAGGCTATCGCGCTGCAGCGCGGCTTGCAGGCGCTGCAGGCGCTCGTCCATCACTTCGGGCGCAATCTGGCCGTCCATCGTGGCCGCCGGGGTGCCGGGACGGGGGGAATACTTGAAGCTGAAGGCCTGCGCATAGCGGGTTGCCGCGATGATCTGCAGCGTTTCTGCGAATTCGGCCTCGGTCTCACCGGGGAAGCCCACGATGAAATCGCCCGAAAGCGCGATATCGGGCCGGGCGGCGCGCACCTGCTCCAGAATGCGCAGATAACTCTCGGCGGTGTGGCTGCGGTTCATCGCTTTCAGTACGCGGTCGCTGCCCGATTGCACCGGCAGATGGAGGAACGGCATCAGCTTGGGATTGGTCCCATGCGCCTCGATCAGCGCGTCGTCCATATCAGCCGGGTGGCTGGTGGTATAGCGGATGCGGGCGAGGCTCTCGATCTTCGCCAGCTCCTCGGCCAGGGCAGCGAGGCCCACGCGGCGCCCGCGCTCATCCTCGCCGTGCCAGGCATTCACGTTCTGGCCCAGCAGCGTGATTTCGCGCGCGCCGCCTTCCGCCAGCGCGCGTGCTTCGCTGACGAGATCGGCATAAGGACGCGAAAGCTCTGCCCCGCGCGTATAAGGCACCACGCAATAGGTGCAGAACTTGTCGCAGCCTTCCTGCACGGTGAGGAAAGCGGATGCCCCCACCTTGCGGCGCTTTGGCAGCGCGGCGAACTTGGCCTCGGCGGGCATGTCCGTTTCCGTCGCCCGGCCGCCTGCTGCGGCTTCGGCCACCATGGCGGGCAGGCGGTGATAGGCCTGCGGGCCGACCACGACGCGCACCGAAGGCGCCCGCGCCATGATCTCCTCACCCTCTGCCTGCGCCACGCAGCCAGCCACCGCAATCAGCGGCACAGCGCCCGTTTCGCGCCCATCCTTTACGATGCGGCCGATATCGGAATAGACCTTCTCGGTCGCTTTCTCGCGGATATGGCAGGTGTTGAGCACCACAAGGTCTGCCGTCTCGTGCTCAGGCGCGGCGGTCATCCCCTCGGCGGCGAGCAGTTCGGCCATGCGCTCGCCGTCATAGACGTTCATCTGGCAGCCGAAGCTTTTGACCGTGTATGTTCTGGGAAGGGCGCGGGGCGGGGACGAGGTCATACGCCGAGGTCTGTACGCCAGAACCGGCGTTGAATGAAGAGGGCAAGCAGACCTGCCGTTCAGGAGCTTTGCAGCGCTCCTCAGGGCAGGGAGAAGGCCGCCGTGGCGCCGATGGCATTCAGTGTGATCGCTAGACCGAACCCGTTGGCGATTCCCGAATTGCTCAGCCCGGCTGCCATCTCGATGGCGCCAGAGTTGGCCGAAGCAAAGGTCACTGCTTCCATTGTGCCGGTCACCCCGAGCGCGTCATCCGCATAGGAAATGGATTTCGCCGAATTGGTCACCACGGTGCCGATTGCACTTGCGCTGATGCTGTTCTTGCCGTCGATCACCGCATCCACGATCGCCACGTTGGCCTGCACCGTGCCAGAGTTCGTGACGTCGAAGACGGCTTCGCCAAACCTGACGTTCGGCTCCGCGGATCCGGCATAAATGATCAGGTTGCTGCTGAGCGAACCACTTGCGCCAATTGCGGTGAACGAGACGGTGCCATCGATGCTGTCAGCGCCGAGCGTCGCTCCGCTGACAATGGCGGTCGCGCTCGGGTCGTCGGTGGCGCCGAGCAGGACGTCGCCGCTATTGTTTGCCGTGATGGAGATCTGCCCACCATCTGCGATTGCGATGTCCGAGGTGTAAGCGCCATCGTCGACCACTGCGAGAACCGATACGCTGGCCGAAGCGCCGATGGCGGTAGCGCTGAAGCTATTGCGCGTGCCGCCCCCGATGTCGATTCCCTCGACGTCTGTCTGCACGCTGACCGCACCCGAATTTTCGGCGGTGAGCACAATGTCGCCGCCAACAACCAGTGACCGGTTGACGGTTGCCCCGCCCAGCACATCGTCGGTTACGCCAAGCTGCGCCGATGCGCCGATAGCCGAGACCGCTAAGGTGTTGTCGTGGCCAAGCCCGATCGACACACCATCGATCGTGCCGGCAATGGTCACGCTGCTATCGAGATTTGCGGCCGAAAGGCTCACATCCCCGTCTACGAAATCGGCCATGTCGACGTCTTGATCCGTGGCGCCGGCAAAGGAAACGGAGGCCGTCGCGCCGACCGCGCTCGCACTGATTGTATTGCGCGATCCATCCGCGATCGACGGCGCGCTCATCAGGACGCCTTCGGACGGGATCAGGGAAATGGCAGTATCGGAGTTAACGGCGCTGACGGTTAAATCGCCGGAAATGCTCCAGCTATCGGCGACCTGCGCGAGAGCGACCTCCGGTACGGCGACCAGAATCAGGCAAGGCCACGATGCTGTCCAGAAATAGCGCGAAGAATTCATGAATGCCGCCGCCGAAATAAATTATGACAATTTTGTTTAAATTTTGTTTAAATTCAAGAAATCAGCAAAGTTCTGAGGATTCGTAACTTTACCGCGATAGGGAGTTAGGCTGTTCGGCTCATCATGCATTGGTGCTGTTCCAGCAGTAACGAGCCGCGATCGCCTAGAATTGGCGTCAAAGCTGCAGCGATTGGCAGAGGGCTGTTGCGGACACGCGTGGGGCTACGCGGTGTTTCAGCTTGGCGTCGCCTCAGTCTGCAGAAGAACCCATGCTCAAGCAGGCGATGCAACCAGCCAACGCCTGCTGCACATTGCGCCAGACCCTTGCCGAGCTGCGCGCTGCAAGGCCGAAGCGTGCCATGATATGATCACTCACCAGGCGGCGCAGACCATGCGCGAACTGGCTGAGCCTGGTGCTAGGCGCACAGATGTGAAACGCCGGGGCAGGCTGTGCCCCGCTCGCCCGGTTGGCAAGTTGGTAGGCGGCGGGCAGCGCGGAGCGGCTGACGAATCCGTCAAAGCGGCGCAGATTGGCGCCGAGGCCGCCCAGCTCGATCAGCGCGTCGGTCGGGCCGTTGCGCAGCGGCCTTCATGCAGGCGCAGTCCGGCATGCTCTGTACTTTACAGTTAAAGCCAGCTGGTCCGCGGCTTGCAGGGGATCGCCAGCCCGCGCGTCACCTTCACGCCGCGCTTTTCGCTGCTTCATAGCGCACCGAGCCGACATCGAACGCAAACGGGCGCAGGGGTTCGCCAAGGGCTGCTTCCAGCGCGGGTTCGATGCGGCGGCGGGCTTCGGCGGCAATGGCCTTGCGGCCCGCGAGGCCTTGCGGGTCGAACGGTTCGAGGAAGTGGACTTCGAGGCGGAACGAGCCCCGGCGCGAGAGGATGCGCTTGCCGTTGGAGACGCCGTCTTCGGTGCCAATCCAGCCGATCCATTCGGCCACTTGCCCATAATCGAGCACCACCGGCTGGACCATCACGCCCGGCGGCGGCGGTTCAAGCACGCGCAGCATCGAGGTTTTGAAGGGAAGCAGCGATTTGCCATCGGTGCAGGTGCCTTCGGGAAACACGGTGATCGACCAGTTATCGGCCAGCGCTTCCTTCAGGCGGTTGATCTGATCGGCCACGCCCATGCGGTCTTCGCGGCTGACGAACACGGTGCGGTTCATCCGCGCCAGCCAGCCGACGACCGGGGCCTGCGACAGTTCGGCCTTGGCCACGAACGCCGTGCCGCTCGCGCCGCCGAGCGCGAGGATATCGACCCATGAGAGGTGGTTGGAAATGTAGAATACATCGCGCTTGAGCGGCACGCCGTGGACCCGGACCCGCGCGCCGATGATCCGCGCCGCAATGAACAGGAACAACTTGGGGAAGGGCGAGCCATAATGCACGATGCGGTAGAGGTAGTGCAGCGGCACGCAGATCAGCATGGTGACCACGAGGGCAATTCCGCGCAGCACGATCCGCATCCAGCCCATCCAGGTGACGGGCGCGCCGCGTTCCGGCCCCACCTTGCGGCGGGCCCTACGCCTCGCGATCAGACTTGACACCATAAAGCTCCATGCGGTGGTCAACGAGGCGATAGCCGAGCCGTTCGGCAATCTGGCGTTGCAGCGCTTCCAGTTCGGGATCGACGAATTCGATCACCCGGCCGGTTTCAACATCGATCAGATGGTCGTGGTGCGCCTCGGGCGTTGCCTCATACCGGGCACGGCCATCGCCGAAATCGTGGCGATCGAGGATGCCTGCTTCTTCGAACAGGCGCACGGTGCGATAGACCGTGGCGATGGAAATGCGCGGATCGCGCGCTGCGGCGCGTTCATGCAGCTTCTCGACATCGGGGTGATCGCTGCTTTCAGAGAGCACTTGCGCAATGACGCGGCGCTGCTCGGTGATCCTGAGACCCCGTTCGGTGCAAAGCGCTTCGATGTCGATTGCCTGATGCAAGGGTGCGGCCCATCCGGTTAGCTTGGAGTGCAGCATAGTTTGCTGCGCCAATTCTTCAACCGGTACGCTGACGATTTGCGCGTGGGATCGTGCCCTGGCGGGG
>JAIXYF010000361.1 GCA_027490345.1 Novosphingobium sp. | reverse complement strand
CCCGCTCAGGAAACCGCTCAGCCGCGCGATGAACGGATCGGGCCGGGCGAGCATGAACAAGTGCCCGCCGCCCTCGCTCATCTCCAGCTGGCTGCCCGGCACCGCATTGTGCAGGAAATGGGCATTGGCGGGCGGGATCAGCTGGTCGTCTTCGTCGGCCATGATCAGTACCGGCATGCCCAGAAGGGGCAGGAACGCGGCGCTGCTCCAGCCGGCGAAAGCGGCCAGCTGGCAGCTCCATCCCAGCGGCGAGGGGGCGGTCGCGGCATTCAGCGAAACACGGTCCGCCCCGCCGCCATTATAGAACATGGCAAGGTTGCGGCGCAGCGCCTTCTCGGCCGAATATTCCATGGGATCCAGCATCTTGCTGATCATCGAGGGATTACCGGGGATCATCGTGCCGCCCGCCGACGTCGCCGCAAGGACAAGCTTGCCGGTGCGCGCGCGGTGCTGGAAGGCGAACTGCTGCACCACCGCACCGCCCCAGCTTATGCCGAGAAGATCAACCGTCTCGATATGCAGCCGATCGAGCAGCGCGGCGAGCGTCAGCGCCATGTGCGGGATGGTGTAGGGGAAGATCGGATCGGGCGAACCGCCGATGCCGGGCATGTCGAAGCTCAGGATACGGCGGTTCGGCAGGCGGCTGGCGATCGGCTCCAGCATCTCCATGTTCATGCCGATCCCGCCGAGGATCACAAGTGGGTTCGATGCGGGCGCGCCCGGCTTTGCAGGCCTCCCCGTGCTATGCCACTGCCCCACGCGCAGCCGGCGTCCGGCCACGCCGATCATTGTGAAGCTGGCAGTCGTGGCCACGCGAAATCCTTGGCAATCATGTAAAACAAAGGGTTGCAGCGCCCCCTAGCATTCCGGTGCCGCCAGCAAAAGAAAACCTTCGGAAAACTGCGGAAAAAAGGTCCGGTCTGGCAGCAGCCTTAACGGTTTCTCAAAGCAGTTAAGCGCATTTGACCGGAATGAGCCAATCCTCCGGGGACATTGCTGCAGCGCTGGCCGAACCTGTGCGTGCCACGCGCGATTTTGCGCGCACGCACCGGCGGCGCGAACGCGTGCCGAGTTCCCAGGTCAGCCGGGCCGAAGTGGCGGGGGCTGCGTTCCTGTTTGGCACTGGCCCCGGGCGCGGGCTGATCGCGCGCGAATGGCCGCACATGGCGCTGCCGATGGTGCTCGGCGTGTTCGGTCTGGCGATTGCCAACTTCACGGTGCGCCCGATCATTGCCCCGCTCCTCGGGCTGCTCGCCTCCGCGCTGCTGTTCGTCGCGCGCTTCACCTCGGCTTATGAGGAGAGCAAGGATCACTCGACCGCGGTACGCATGGTGCTGATGGGCGCCTCCATCGGCGTTCCGCTGTTCATCTATGGCTATGCCATCGGCATGTGGGCCAATAGCGGTGTGGTGCCGTGGGTGCAGGCGCTGGCGCTGCTCGTTACCATCTCGCTGCTCGCCACGGTTACCGAATCGGGCCGGCTTGCAGGCATGCTCACCGCCGAAGTGGCGATGTGGTCCGGCGTCACCTGGGTCACGAACCTTGCAGGCGGGATCACTTCGCTGCTGATCGGCGGCGTGATCGCGGTGGCGGCCTATCTGCGCCAGCGCGAGATCGACCTCAAGCTGCGCCTCGTGGCGGAAGAAGGCGTGCGCCTCCAGACCCGCGCCGAGGAAATTCTCGCGGACTATGAGGAGACCGGGCAGGGCTGGTTCTGGGAAACCGACCGGCGCGGCCTCATCACCTATCTTTCGCGCCCGGTTGCCGAAGCGCTGGGGCGCGATGCCGAATATTTCATCGGCCGGCCCTTTGCCGAACTGTTCAACCTTTCGGAACAATCGGGCGAGGGCGAACGCACGCTGGCGTTCCATCTCTCGGCCCGTTCCAGCTTCAGCGAGCTCGCCGTGCGCGCGGCGGTCACGGATGAAGAACGCTGGTGGTCCGTCACGGGCCGCCCGACCTATGACGCGTTCAACAACTTCCAGGGCTTCCGCGGCTCGGGCACCGATCTCACCGAAAAGCGCCGCTCGCAGGAACACGCCTCGCGGCTTGCGCATTTCGATTCGCTCACCGGCCTGTCGAACCGCTTCCAGATGTCGCAGACGCTGGAAAAGATCCTCACCGCGCCGAGCGAACAGCACCGCGCCTGCGCCGTGTTCCTGCTCGATCTCGACCGCTTCAAGCAGGTCAACGATACGCTGGGGCACCCCGCTGGCGATGCCCTTCTCAAGCAGGTCGCGCAGCGGCTGGAGCGGGTCATCGGCACGGTCGGCCGGGTCGGGCGACTGGGCGGTGACGAATTCCAGGTCATTCTTGCGGGCAAGATCGCGCGCGAACAGCTCGCCCATCTCGCCGAACGGATCATCGAGCAGCTCAGCCAGGCCTATTCGATCGATGGCAGCCGCGTGATGATCGGCGCATCGCTCGGCATCGCGCTCGCTCCCGATGACGGGGTGACCAGCGAGGCGCTGATCCGCAATGCCGACCTTGCGCTCTATGCCGCAAAGGACGCCGGGCGCGGGCGCTTCCATTTCTACGCCGCCGATCTCCACAGCGATGCCGAAGAGCGCCGCCAGCTCGAAGAAGACCTGCGCGACGCGATTACCCACGGCAATCTCGAACTCTATTACCAGCCCGTGGTGCAGACCGCGACCGAGCGGATCACCGGCTTCGAGGCGCTGCTGCGCTGGAACCACCCGCAGCACGGCTTCATCTCGCCCGCCAAGTTCGTGCCCATCGCAGAGGATGCGGGGCTCATCGTCACCATCGGCGAATGGGCGCTGCGCACCGCCTGCCAGCATCTCGCGCAGTGGCCGGCCGATGTGCGCGTGGCGGTCAATGTCTCGCCGCTGCAATTTGCCAACTCGGCGCTGCCCTCGATGGTGACCAGCGCGCTGGCGTCCGCCGGGGTGGATGCGGACCGGCTTGAACTGGAAATCACCGAAAGCGTGTTTCTGGGCGATGAGCCGGCCACCGAAGCCATGTTCCGCGCGCTGAAAGGCATCGGCGTGCGCCTTGCCCTCGATGATTTCGGCACCGGCTATTCCTCGCTTGGCTATCTGAAGCGCGCGCCGTTTGACAAGATCAAGATCGATCAGTCGTTCGTGCGCGGCGCCACCCAGCAGGGCAGCCGCAATGGCGCGATCATCGCCTCGATCGTGAGCCTGGCCGAGGCACTGGGCATGGAAACGACGGCGGAAGGCGTAGAAACACTCGATGAACTCGATCTCGTGCGCATGCTGGGCTGCAGCCATGTGCAGGGTTATATCTACGAACGCCCGCTCTCTGCCGCCGCCACGCAGACGCGCCTTGCCACGGGCCTTATCGCGATTGCGCGCGGGCCCCGCTCGTCCCGCGCCGCGCGGCAGGCCATGCTGCGCCGCGTTGTGCTCGATCATGGCGGCCATCGCTACGATGGCACGGTGCGCAACATGTCGCTGACCGGCGCGCTGGTCGAAGGGCTGTGGAACGTGCCGCCGGGCACGATTTTCCGCATCCAGCTCAACGATGGCCATACCGTCACCGCCACCTGCCGCTGGGCCAGCGACGACCGCATGGGCGTCGAATTCTCGCAGCCCCTGCGGCTGGACGAGGATGGCCGGATCGCCGCCGTGGCGATCAAGTCCACCCTGCCGCCGCCCGACCCCGCCGCCAATCAGCGCAAGGTGGGCTAAGTATCAGAGCACTTTGCCGAAGATCTTTGTGATCAACTTGCTGCCGGTGCCCAGCGGATTGCGCCGGATCTCGCGCTCCTGCTCGCCAAGGTAGAGGAACACCCCGTCGCTGGCTTTCTGCGTGACATAGCCGGTCAGGTCTTTTGCGCCGAACTGGCCAGCGATCAGGCTGCTCTTTGCGGTCAAGGTGTCCAGCGCCCGAAACGCTTTCACGCCCGATAGCGACCGCGCCACCACCGGGCTCATCTGCGTCTGCAGCTCTGGCCCCATGGTGCGGCGGAAGTAATCGGTGGCAGACGTATCGCCGCCGGTCACGATGCCCAGCGCGTCGGTCACGGTCATGCGCGTGATCGCGGTCTTGAGCAGCGGCAGCGCCTTGCCCACCGCGCCTTCCGCCGCCGCATTGAGCTTGCCCGAAAGATCATCGGTCACCCCGGCGCGGTCGAGCGCGGAAAACAGCCCGCCCAGCCGCCCGAGCGGGCCGGGCAGACCGATGCGCACTCTGGGATCATTGGCAAAGCCGCCGGGTTGGCCCAGCTGCATAACGACCCGTTCAGCCGCCTTGCCTAGCGCCAGCTTGAGCCCGCCGGAAGCCTGCTTGCTGGTCACGCCAGGGGGCGGGGCGGTGTTTGCAGGTGCTGCGGCGACCGGCGCAGACGTTTCCGCCGGGGCAGGGGTGCCGGAACCCAGGATCCGCCCAAGCAGCGCGCCTGCGTCTTGGACGGACTGCGCACCGACCGAGACGGGAACGAGGACTGCCATCCCGGCACATATCAGCCCAAAACTTTGCCTCATGATCACAGCTCCCATCATTCAGCCAACAGTGTGCAACGTGCCGGTAGCTTGGGCAACCTGCTTTGCGTTCGAGCAAGAACTTTACCGGAGTACCGGTCCGAAAAACCACCGATGGTCTGATATTTATCGGTATCTGAAGGTGGAAATTCGGCATTCAGGGCGAAAGTATTGACAGGCGATCGTTGCGTAAGGCACCAATTGATTCTATAATCGCTATTTGGCAAGTGGCCAACACCAGTTTTCCTGTTTGAGGAGCTTTTATGGGGCGGGTTCTGAAAGTCGATCCGAAGACCGGGCAGGTTATCGATCCACCTTCTTATGTGCAATCCTCGGATACCGTCTTTTCGGGAGCAGGATTCAACGACTATTTTTCTTTAGATTTTTTCAATGTACTTGGTCGGGATTTTTTCACTGGTTATAATTTTGCGACTGTATGGGGAACTAACCTAATTTCTTTCGGAAAATTTACCACGAACCAGATTAATTAT
>JAIXYF010000237.1 GCA_027490345.1 Novosphingobium sp. | reverse complement strand
GGCCTTGCCACCTCTCCCGAAATGGCGATTGCGCTGTTCTGCGTCGGCGGGTTTGCCCATCAGCTGCTGAACGGTGCGCTGATCACGCTTTGCGCCGATGTGTTCGACAGCCGCACCGTGGGCACGGCCAGCGGCATGGCGGGAACGTCCGCCTGGATCGGCGGGATGCTGTTCACGCTGCTGATCGGGCAGAGCGCCGATGTGCTGGGCTACAACCCGCTGTTCGTCGCGTTGGCCGGGCTGGACTTGCTGGCCGCAGCCGTGCTGTGGAGCCTGCTCAGGAATCCTGCGCCGGGATCGCGCCCCGCCGCATGATCGTCCAGCCGGCCAGCGCGTGGCCTGCAAGGGCTGCGTCTGCCGGGGTCTGACCGCGCAGGCGGGCCGCGAGATAGCCGCCGTTGAAAGCATCGCCCGCGCCGCTGGTATCGACAGGGGCGAGCACGCGTTCGGGGGCGATGATCTGGCCGCCGGGCAAGCGGCAGCCTTCCGGGCCAAGCTTCACGATGGTTTCCGCGCAGCCCAGCGCCTGCCAGTGCGCGGCAACCGCCTCGGCGCTCGTCTCGCCCGACAGCATCGTCTCGTCTTCCAGCGTTGGCAGGCCGATGCTGGCGACCGCGATGGCCGCATCGCGCGCGGCGCGGGCGGTTTCCTGATCCGGCCAGAGGCGCGGGCGATAATTGCCGTCGAAGGCGACAAGCCCGCCATGCTGGCGCACCCTGCGGGCCAGCGCCAGCAGGGATTCGCGGCCTTCGGGCGGCAGGATGGCGAGCGAGATCAGCGAGAAAGCGATAAGATCGGCCGCTTCGGCGGCGGCTAGCGCAGCCTCGATCCCGGCGCATTCAATTAAGCGCCGCGCCGCGCTTTCGCCGCGCCAATAGGTGAAGCTTCGCTCACCCGCTTCGTCGCAGGTGATCGCATAGAGGCCCGGATTGCGCGCAGGATCGGCCAGGATCAGGCTCGTATCCAGCCCCTCTGCTGCCCAGCGTGCCTTGAGGTCATCACTGAACGGATCGGTGCCGAGCGCTGTCAGATAGGCGGTATCGATCCCGCTGCGGGCGAGATGGATCGCGGTGTTGAGCGTATCTCCGCCATAGCCGAGCTGCCAGCCGGAGCTGTCTTGTGACAGCTCCAGCATGGCCTCGCCAACCAGAACGGCGCGCGGAGCGCTTCCGGTCATTCAGCGGCAGGCCGGATTGGCCGCACCGGGCACGGCGTAGAACGCAATCGCATGGCCGGGCAGGGCTGCCTTGCCGGAGATCGCGGCGCCGTCCAGCCCGGCCAGCTTCAGATCCGGCGAAAGCGCGGGCGCCTTGCCGTTGATCAGCACCGCGCGTGTGTCGATCGGCTGGCCGGTCATGACCCATGCCGTTGCTTTGCCGCCTAGATTGAAGGTCTGCGCCGCCTCGCCGGTGTTGAGCGCCATCACCGCCACGCCGCCGGGCTTGCCGGCAAGGCACTGCGCATAGAGCCTGAGCGCCGGGGAGGGCGAACGCGGCGCGGCGAGCACCGTGCTGCCCATCGTGCGCTTCCACAGCACCGCGGCCCAGTAATTCGGGCGCGGGGCCATCGTGTCGCGGTCGATCAGCGCATAATCGCTGGCGGCCAGCGTGTTGTGCATGATCACCTGCAGGCCCTTCTGCGCCAGCGCGGCGTTCTGGTTGAGGTAGCGGAAGGTATCGAGGAACGTGGACGCCCATGGGCTACCGCCGCAGGCCGCCTGTGCGGTCTCGGTGTTCCACATCGCCTTGCCGGGCTCGTACTTGTCGCGCAGCGCGGCATAATAGTCATAGTCGCGTGCGGTCAGATCGAGCCAGCGTGCGGTGAGGGCATCTTCCTTCGCCGCCGTGCCGATGCCAAGGCCCTTGCAGCGCTGCGAGACGGTGCCGTAAAAGTGGTAGGACACCGCATCGAGGCTGCCCGGATTGGCCTTCATCATGTCGTTAGTGCTGACATGCGAGCCGAATTGCCCGGGGACGGGAATGTCCTTGAGCAGGCCTGCCTCACCCACGCCGCCCACGCCAAGGACCGTCATGTCCGGCGCTGCCTTGCGGGCCCAAGCGCGGAAAATGCGGAACTCCGCGCCATAGTTTTCCGCAGTATAGCCTTTGGGCATCTCCGGAGCGGCGCTGGGCATGTTCGCCTCGTTGAAAAACTCGGCGGCCCGGATCGTCCCGCCCGCCTCGCGCGTGAGATCGAGCAGCCGCTGCGCCTGAACCGGCGTCCACACCCCGTCCGCGCCGCGCGTGCCGTTGCTCACGGCAAAGCTGGTGACGATGGGGGCGTCGACTGCCTTCGAGAAGGCCACCGCATTGCGCCACTGATCGCGGGTGAGCACTTGCACGAAGCCTACGGGCGGGGCGCTCAGATGCTCGCCTTCGGCCTCCAGATAGGTGTTGTTGGCCCAGGTGCCGCTTATGCGGAGCAGGCTTGGCCCGAGCGCCTTGGCCAGCGCGATCAGGCGCGCATCGGCAAGGTCGATCGGCGGGCGCTGGCGGTAGCGTTCATCGGCCGGGCCGCCATAGGGCGCCCAGAAGCGCCCGCCGGTCACTTCCACCATCTCGATGTTGTAGCCCTGATAGCGGGCATCGACCGTCGCCACCTTGGCAAGACGGCCAAGGCCCAAAGGCTCTGATGAGGGGGCCGAACTGGGCGCCGGGGCAGCGGCGGTGAGGGCAACCAGCGCGGTTGCGGCAAGCAGTGTCTGTTTCATTGTCGTTATCCTCTCACCAGTTCCACATCGTGCCGTCTTCCAGCCGGGCGACCGGAAGATAGGCGGGCTTGTAGGGGTATTTCGCCGCGAGCTTTTCATCGATGTCGACACCGTGGCCGGGCGTTTCGCCAACGAACAGTTCCCCCTTTTCAAAGCGGTAGTCGTGCGGGAAGACCGCGTCGGTCTCTTCGGTGTGGCGCATGTATTCCTGAATGCCGAAATTGGGCACCCAGGTATCGAAGTGCAGCGCGCAGCCCATGGTGACGGGCGAGAGGTCGGTCGCGCCGTGGCAGCCGGTGCGCACGCCATAAAGGCTCGCCAGATCGGCGATCCGGCGCAAGTGCGTGATGCCGCCAGCCCCCACGACGGTGGCGCGGATATAGTCGATCAGCTGGTTCTGGATGAGATCCTTGGCATCCCAGATCGTGTTGAAGATCTCGCCCACTGCCAGCGGGGTGACGGTGTGATGGCGCACCAGCTTGAAGGCTTCCTGATTTTCCGCCGGCGTGCAGTCCTCCAGCCAGAACAGCTGATAGGGCTCCAGCATCTTGCCCAGGTTGGCTGCTTCCTGCGGGGTGTAGCGATGGTGCCCGTCGTGGAGGAGATGATGGTCGAAGCCGTAAGTCTTGCGCAGTTCCTCGAACATCTTGGGTACATAATTCAGCGCCTTACGCGTATCCCAGCCCGTGACCGAGGGGAGCGCGGCATCGGCTGGTTCGTAATAGAGCTTGCCCCGGCCAACCCCGTAGGCATCCTTGATCCCCGGCACGCCGGTTTGCGCGCGGATCGCCTTGTAGCCCATGTCGATATAATGGCCGACCGCCTCGACCGTTTCGTCGATATTGCTGCCGTTGGCATGGCCATAGACCATGATCCCGTCGCGGCTGCGGCCGCCCAGCAGATCATAGAGCGGCATACCGGCCATCTTTGCCTTGATGTCCCACAGCGCCATATCCACCGCCGCGATGGCGCGCATGGTGACCGGGCCGCGCCGCCAATAGGCTCCGCGATAGAGATACTGCCAGATGTCCTCGATACGGCGCGGGTCCATGCCGATCAGGCAGGGGATCACGTGATCTTCGAGATAAGCGACAGCCGCCTTCTCGCGCCCGTTGAGCGTGGCATCGCCGATCCCGTAGACACCTTGGTCGGTTTCGATCTTGAGCGTGACGAAATTGCGACCCGGGCAGGTCACGATGACGCGGGCGGACTGAATCTTCATGCGAATCCCCGTGCATTGGGTAGTGGAGCGTGTACAATGCGACTTGACCAAAGTTGCCATACCTGTCAAGAAAATTGGTAATACCAAAAGGAACCGAGATGAGCGATATCGAGAAAGGCCCGGATCGCCTTTACCAGGACCTCGCCCGCAACCTGACCGAGGAGCTGGCCAGCGGCGCCTATCCGGTCGGCGCGCGCTTGCCGGCAGAGCGCGAACTGGCAGTGAAATACGGCGTGAGCCGCCCCACGGTGCGCGAGGCGATCATCGCGCTCGAAGTGCAGGGGCTGATCGAAGTGCGCATCGGTTCGGGCGCCTATGTCCGCCGCCTGCCCGGCAGCGAGGACTTGCCCGGCTTCAACGTCAGCGCGTTCGAACTGACCGAGGCGCGGCTCCTGTTCGAAGGCGAGGCCGCAGCACTGGCCGCCACGCAGATCACCGACGAGGAACTGGCCGAGATCGAGGGACTGGTCGAGGCGATTGCCCGGGAAAACAACGATCCGCGCGGCAGCGAAAAGGCCGACCGGGCGTTTCACCTCGCCATCGCCAAGGCCACACGCAACGGGGCGATTTTCGATGCGATCGAGCGTCTGTGGGATTTGCGCTCCACATCGCCCGAGGCAGCGCTGCTTCATGAAAAGGCGCGCACGGCCAATATCAAGCCAGTGGTGGATGAACACTCCGCGATTGTCGAGGCGCTGCGTGCGCGCGATCCGGTGGCCGCACGGCTCGCGATGCGTGGCCATCTCAGCCAGGTGATCGACAGCCTGCTGTTCGCCACCGAAGAACGCCAGATCCAGGAAGCGCGCCGCGCCGCCCAGGCCAAGCGCGACCGCTATGCAAGGGCAACCGCGTGATCCGCAGCCTCGAACTCCATCCTGACCGGCTTTTTCCGGCCGATCCGGCAGTGCGCGCGCTGGCCCGTGAACTGTACGCGTCGGTCTGCGATCTGCCGATCATCAGCCCGCATGGCCACACCGATCCCGCGTGGTTCGCGCGCAACGAGAGCTTCGGCAACGCCACCGAGTTCCTCCTTGTGCCCGATCATTACGTGTTCCGGATGCTCTATTCGCAAGGGGTGGCTCTGAAAGATCTTGGGGTTGGCAATCCGGATGTCGATCCCCGCGCGGCGTGGCGCCTCTTGGCCGAGCGCTATCACCTGTTTCGCGGCACGCCTTCGCGCATGTGGCTCGATTTCGTGTTTGCCGATACTTTCGGGCTCAAGGTCCAACTCTGCGCCGAAACCGCCGATCTCTATTTCGACAGCATCACCGAGCAGCTGGCCAGCGAAGCCATGCGACCGCGCGCGCTGTTCGAGCGCTATAACATCGAAGTGCTGGCGACGACCGAAAGCCCGCTCGACAGCCTTGAACACCACGCCGCGATCCGCGCGAGCGGCTGGGACGGGCGGGTCATCACCGCCTATCGCCCCGATCCCGTGGTCGATCCCGAATATGAAGGCTTTCGCGGCAATATTGATCTTCTCTCAGATCTGACCGGTGAGGATTGCATCACTTGGAGCGGCTATCTCGCCGCGCATCGCCAGCGCCGCGCGTTCTTTGCCGCGATGGGAGCAACCAGCACCGATCATGGCCACCCCACTGCGCTGACGGCCAATCTATCGCACGGCGAGGCCGAGCGCCTGTTCCAGACGGTCCTTTCCGGCGCCTTCACCGAATACGATGCCGAATTGTTTCGCGCGCAGATGCTGACCGAGATGGCCGCGATGAGCATCGAGGACGGTCTGGTCATGCAGATCCATCCCGGCGCGCTGCGCAATCACAACGAAGGGCTGTTTCACGCGCTCGGCCGCGACAAGGGCGCCGACATGCCCACGCGTACCGATTATGTCCATGCGCTCAAGCCCTTGCTCGATTGCTTTGGCAATCATCCTGAGCTTTCGATCATTCTCTTCACGTTGGATGAAAGCGCCTATGCGCGCGAACTGGCGCCGCTGGCGGGGCATTATCCCTGCCTCAAGCTTGGCCCGGCGTGGTGGTTCCACGATAGCCCGGAAGGGATGCGCCGTTTCCGCCAGATGACCACCGAGACGGCGGGTTTCTATAACACCGTCGGCTTTAACGATGATACGCGCGCCTTCCTTTCGATCCCGGCCCGTCACGATGTGGCGCGGCGGATCGATTGCGGCTTCCTGGCCGAACTGGTGGCGCAGCACCGCCTTGATGATTGGGAAGCGGCGGAATTGGCCGCTGATCTGACCTGCAATCTGGCCCGGCAGGCCTACCGCCTGTGAGGTCGTCCGCCGGCCTTTCCCCCGCCGCATTCTCCGCCTTGCCGCAGAGTGTGACCTGCCCGGACTATGACCGCGACGCGCAGGCCGTGGGCATCGTCCACTTCGGCATAGGCGCGTTCCACCGCGCGCATCAGGCCTGGTATACCGATGCGGCGATGCGTGCTGGCGAGCGGGACTGGATGATCCTCGGCGTCTCGCTGCGCTCGGCCGATGTGGCGCAGCAGATGAACCCGCAAGGCGGCCTCTACAGCGTGATCGAGCGCAGCGCGGCGGGTGCAGCCGCGCGCGTAGTCGGCGCGGTGCGCGGCGTACTGGTGGCGCGGGACGAGCCGGACGCCGTGGTTGCAGCGCTTGCCGCACCCGCCACGCGGATCGTGAGCCTGACGATCACGGAGAAAGGCTATTGCCGCACCGCTGCCGGTGATCTCGATCACGCGGCGGCAGACGAGGGCAGCGTGTTCCGTTTTCTCGCGCAGGGCCTCAGGCAGCGGCTTGATGCGGGGCTGCCGGGCCTGACGCTGCTTTCGTGCGACAATCTGGCCGACAATGGCCACCAGCTTGCGCGGCTGATGCACCAATATCTGGCGCGCCATGATCCGGCCTTGCGCGAGTGGTTCGCGGCGGCCTGCACATGCCCCTGCACCATGGTCGATCGCATCGTGCCCGCGACAACGGACAACGACCGCGCGGCCGTCTCCGCGATGCTCGGCGGCCTGCGCGATGAAGCGGCGGTGCTGACCGAACCGTTCAGCCAATGGGTGATCGAGGACCGCTTTGCCGGGCCGCGGCCCGATTGGGCGCAGGCGGGCGCGCGCTTCGTGGCCGATGTCGCGCCGTTCGAGATGGCCAAGCTGCGGATGCTGAACGCGGCGCATTCGCTGCTTGCCTATCGCGGCCTTGCGCGTGGGCACGCCTTTGTCCATCAGGCCGTGGCCGATCCGGTGCTGCTGGCAGAAGTGCGCGGGCTGCTGCTGAATGAAGCGGCGCCGACCATCGCGGCTGAGCCTGGGCAGGATCTGGCTGCTTATGCAGGCGATCTGCTAGCACGCTTTGCCAATCCGGCGCTGGCGCACCGGCTGGCGCAGATCGCGATGGATGGCAGCCAGAAGATCCCGCAGCGCTGGCTGGCAACGCTGGCGGAAAACGCCGCGCGCGGCGAGCTATGCCCGGCGATTCTGGCGGGGCTGGGCGCGTGGATCCGGCATTTGCGCGGCGGCAATGGACCGGTGTCCGATCCGCTCGCCAGCCAGCTGGAGGCGGCGGCCCGAGCGTCTGATCCGGTGGCCGCGCTGTTCGGGCCGGGCGGGCTGCTCGCCAGCCCTTGGCAGCCCAGCCGCACAGAGGCCGAAGCAGTGGCCGAAGCCGTGCGGCGCAGCGCGGATGCGGTGGTTTCAGCGCAAACGTAGCGCGGGGTCGATCCCCTATTCGAACTCCCACGCGCGTTCGCCGTGGCTGGTGAGGTCGAGCCCTTCGCGCTCTTCGTCCTGTGTCACGCGCATCGGAATGACCATGGCGACCGCTAGCGCGGCAATCACGGTGCCCAGCGCGCTCCACGCCGCGACCACGCCAACCCCGGCAGCCTGCGCGAACAGCTGGCGGGCAAGGCTCATGCCCTCGGCATAGCCGGTGCCGCCCAGTGCCGGTTCGATGAACACCGCCAGCAGCAGCGAGCCGATGATGCCGCCCATGCCGTGGACCGCGAACACATCGAGCGAATCGTCGATTTCCATGCGCCGCTTGACCAGCAGGATCATCGGATAGCAGACTGCTGCGGCGGCCAGGCCAAACAGGATCGCCGCGCCCGGGGCGATATAGCCCGCCGCCGGAGTTACCGTGGCCAGACCGGCGATGGCGCCTGTGGCAAAGCCGATCGACGTGGGCTTGCCGATGCTGATCTTTTCGATCAGCAGCCATGCCAGCGCCGCTGCGCAGGCGGCGGCATGGGTATTGATGATCGCGGCAGCGGCATCATCATTCGCCGTGAGCGAAGAGCCGCCATTGAACCCGAACCAGCCGGTCCACAGCAGGGCCGCGCCGATCATGGTGAGCGCGGGCGAATGCGGCAGCATCTGCGTGCGCGGAAAACCCGTGCGCTTGCCCAGCAGCAGCACGGCGACGAGCGCGGAAACCCCAGCGGTGGTGTGCACCACGATGCCGCCGGCAAAATCCATCGTGCCGAGCCGGCTGGCCAACCAGCCGCCGCCCCAGATCCAATGCGCCACCGGGGCATAGACGATGAGGCTCCACAGCGCGGAAAAGGCAACAACCCAGCCAAACCGCGCGCGATCGACCCACGCGCCGACCATCAGCGCCGGCGTGATCGCCGCAAACATAAGCTGGAACAAGGCAAAAGCGCTTTCGGGAACCAGCGTGTTGTCGCGCACATTGCCAAGATCGGCCAGCATCCACGCGCGGCCGCCGCCCAGCCACCCGTTGGTGACGGGGCCAAACGCGAGGGTATAGCCCGCCACGATCCACAGCAGCGAAGTGATCGCGGCAATCGCGCCGATCTGGATGGCCACGGCCAGAAAGCCCTTGGCCCGCACCAGGCCGCCATAAAACAGCGTGAGGCCGGGCAGAGTCATCAGGAAGACCAGCGCGCACGAGGCCAGGAGCCACGCGGTATCGCCGCTATCGGCCGCATCCAGCGCTTCGACCGGGGCCACAGCGTCTTGCGCATGGCCCAGCACGGGCAAGGCAAGGGCGCCGGCCGCAAGGGCCAGCGCGATGATCGTCTTCATACTTGTGTCTCCCCCACGCGACTCGTTCTAGTTGTATGGTCCGGCCCGGTTATCAGGCCCAGTTATCAGGCCCAGCCTTCCAGCACCTGATCTGGCGGGCGATGTCCATCGGCCCAGAAGCGGATATTGGCAATCACCTTGTCGCCCGAAGCGGTGCGCCCCTCGAACGTGGCGCTGCCCATGTGCGGCAGCAGCGACACGTTACCCAGCGCCAGCAGGCGCGGATCGATCTTTGGTTCATGCGCAAACACATCCAGTCCCGCGCCGCCGATGCGGCCCTCTTGCAGGGCCACGATCAGCGCGTCTTCGTCCACCACGTCGCCGCGCGCGGTGTTTACCAGATAGGCATCGGATTTCATCAGTGCGATGCGGCGCGCGTCCATCAGAAACCGCGTTTCGGGCGTGGCCGGGCAATGCAGCGTGACGATATCCGCCTCGCGCACCAAGGTATCGATATCGGCTTCATAACGCGCGCCGACCATGCGTTCGAACGCTTCGGGCAGGCGCTGGCGGTTGTGGTAGACAATCTCCAGCCCGAAGGCGCGGGCGCGGTGCGCCACCGCCTGGCCGATGCGGCCCATGCCGATGATGCCCAGCCGCTTGCCGCTGATGCGATGTCCCAGCAGCGTGGACGGCGCCCACCCGGCCCAATCGCCCGAACGGATCACGCGGCCGCCTTCGGCCAGACGGCGCGAGACGGCGATGATCAGCGAAAGGGTCATGTCCGCCGTATCGTCGGTGAATACGCCGGGCGTATTGGTGACAAGGATTTTCCGCGCACGAGCAGCCGACAGGTCGATGTGGTCAGTGCCTGCGCCGAAGCTGGCGATCAGACCCAGTTGCGGTCCGGCGGCGGCGATCAGCTCGGCATCGATCCGGTCCGTCACCGTGGGAACCAGCACGTGCGCGGTCTGCATCGCGGCCCTGATTTCGTCCTGCGAGAGCGGGCGGTCGTCCGGATTGAACGCCGCGTCAAACAGTTCGGCCATGCGTGCCTCGGTCTCCGGCAGCAGGCGACGCGTGACGAACACGCGGGGGCGGCCTTCGATCCGGCGCGTGGGGCGATAGTCTGAGCTGTGTGGGGCAGCGGGCATGGCGTATCGCTATGCCGCCTCGTGCGCTGCGGTCAAGCACCCGGTTGCCGCGCGCGGCGAATGCTGTATCGCAGCATGAATGGTCGCAGATATTTGGGCGAATATGGAGGACTCCTGGTCGTGAGACGCGGCAAACCCCGATTTGCGTTCCTGCTGGCGCTGATGACGCTGAACTTTGCGGTGGCAGCGCCGGCGCGCGCGGCGGATGATCAAGATGTGCCCTATTGGGTTTCACTGCGCGAACAGCCGGCCAATTTGCGCGTGGGGCCCGGGCGCGAGTATCGCATCAGCTGGGTCTATGTGCGCGCCGGGGTGCCGATGAAAGTGCTGCGCCTGATCGGCGGCTGGCGGCTGGTGGAAGATATCGATGGCGCGCGGGGGTGGATGCTGGCGCAGTTCCTGACGCGCGGTCGCGCCGCGACGGTCAAGGGCGGGATTGCAGAGATCCGGGAAAATGCCGATGGTTCGGGACGCCTGCTGTGGCGCGCGGAGCCGGGCGTGACGGGAAAGCTGGGCGATTGCGGCCCGGCCTGGTGCAAGTTCGATATTGATGGCCGCCAGGGATACATCGCCAAAGCCGCCGTGTGGGGCGCGGACTGAAGGGGCCTGCCAAGCAGACCCCTCCATCCGGCTTCGCGCTTAGACCAGTTCGATGGCGACGGCCGTGGCTTCACCGCCGCCGATGCACAGGCTGGCCACGCCGCGCGTCTTGCCGTGGCGCTGGAGCGCGCCGATCAGCGTGGTGACGATGCGCGCGCCCGAGGCGCCGATGGGGTGGCCCAGCGCCGTCGCGCCGCCGTGAACGTTGATCTTTTCGTGCGGGATGCCCAGATCGTGCATCGCGAACATCGCCACGCAGGCGAAGGCTTCGTTGACTTCGAAGAGGTCCACGTCCGCCACGCTCCACCCGGCCTTGGCGAGGAGCTTGTTGATCGCGCCGACCGGGGCCGTGGTGAAATCCTTCGGTGCCTGCGCGTGGGCGGCCATGGCGACAACGCGGGCGACGGGCGTGAGGCCATCGGCGGCGGCCACGCTTTCGCGCGTCAGCACCATCGCAGCCGCGCCATCCGAGATCGAGGACGAGGTAGCGGCAGTGATCGTGCCGTCTTTGGCGAAGGCGGGCTTCAGCGCCGGGATCTTGTCTGGCTTGCCCTTGCCCGGTGCTTCGTCGGTATCGACTACGGTTTCACCGCTGCGTGATTTGACCGTTACGGGGGCGATTTCAGCCACGAAGGCCCCACCGGCGACAGCGGCCTGCGCGCGGCGCAGCGATTCGATGGCATAGGCATCCTGCTGCTCGCGCGTCAGCTGGTATTCGTTTGCGGTGTCCTGCGCGAACGTGCCCATCGCGCGGCCCGGCTCGTAAGCGTCTTCCAGCCCATCGAGGAACATGTGATCATAAGCCGTATCATGGCCGATGCGCGCGCCCGAGCGGTGCTTCTTGAGGAGATAGGGCGCGTTGGTCATGCTTTCCATGCCGCCCGCCACCACCATGTCGATGGAGCCCGACGCAAGCGCTTCGGCGCCCATGATCATGGCCTGCATCCCCGATCCGCAGACTTTGCCCACCGTGGTCGCCTCAACTGATTCGGGCAGCCCGGCATGGATTGCGGCCTGGCGTGCAGGGGCCTGGCCAAGCCCGGCGGGCAGCACGCAGCCCATGTAGATCCGGTCCACCTTGCCGCCATCGATTCCGGCGCGCTCGACTGCGGCTTTCACGGCCGTGGCGCCAAGCTGGGTGGCGGAAACATCGGCCAGCGCACCCTGCATCGCGCCCATCGGAGTGCGGGCAAACGACAGGATGACGACGGGATCAGTAGCGGAGAATTGGGCCATGGGAGCGTTTCCTGTGTTAGGGACACATCAATGTCCCGGACAATAGGACGACTGTAGCCCCCGGGGGTGACGATTTCAATTCGCGCAAAGGAATGCAAAGCGATGCGAGCCAAGGCGGCCAATAGAGAATGACTGCGGCGCTCGTCTTTGGCGCCATGGTGCTGGGCGCGGTGATCGGCAGCTTTCTGGGCCTCGTGCTCATCCGCCTGCCCGATGGCCGCCCGCTGGTGGCAGGGCGTTCGGCTTGCGATACCTGCGACAAGGCGTTGGGGGCCCTTGAACTGTTTCCGATCGTTTCGTGGGCAATTCAGGGCGGCAAATGCCGTGAATGCGGCTCTGCCATTGATCGCTGGCAGCTGGCGGCGGAAGCGGGCGGGGCGCTGATCGGGGCAGCTGCCGTGCTGCTCAGCTGGTTTCCGGCTTGGGCGATGGTGCTGGGCTGGCAATTGCTGCTGCTGGCGCTGCTGGACTTGCGCCACATGTGGCTGCCGCACCGGCTTTGCGCGCTGCTGGCGGCAAGCGGGGCGCTGTTTGCGCTGGTGATGGGCTATTGGGCTGCGGACGTGATGGTGCTTGTGCAGTCTATGGTTGGCGGGGTGTTCGGGTTCGCCACGCTGTGGCTGCTGGGGCAGGGCTATCAGGCGTGGCGCGGGCAGGAAGGGCTGGGCGGGGGCGATCCGCCGCTGCTGGGCGCCATAGGGCTGTGGCTGGGGCCGCTTGGCGTGGTGCACACGGTGCTGGTGGCTAGCCTTGGCGGGCTCGTGGTAGCATTGGTGCTGCACCAAGCGGGCCGGCGCATTGCGCCTGACACCATGCTTCCGCTGGGAACGCTGCTGGCGGCAGCGGCATGGCCGGTGTTTCTGTGGCAGGGTTTTTGATACTGAAAATCAGTATCGTATTTTCCGCATTGCAGGCACCGATCAAGCCCGGGGAAAACTGCGGCAAGACCAGCCGTCCACAGACAAAAGCGAGGTATTTGAGCCTCATCGCGCTATGCCGCACTTGCGCAAGGGCGTGCCCGGGACTAGGGCGCGCACGACATGGAAACAGGCGAGTCAACCCTTTGACCGATCAACTGCCCTATCTCGCGCAATATCTGCCGATCCTCATCTTCCTTGGCATCGCGCTCGCGCTTTCGTGCGTGTTCGTATTTCTGCCGATGGGGGTTTCGCGGTTGACCGGTGCGCATAACCCCAATGCGGACAAGCTGAGCGAGTATGAATGCGGCTTCCCCGCGTTCGAAGATCCGCGCAGCCAGTTCGACGTGCGCTTCTACCTCGTGGCGATCCTGTTCATCATCTTTGACCTCGAAGCGGCGTTCCTGTTTCCCTGGGCGGTCAGCCTGAAGGAAAGCGGCTGGGCTGGCTGGGGCACGATGATGATCTTCCTGTTCGAACTGATCATCGGCTTTATTTATGCGTGGAAGAAAGGGGCGTTGGACTGGGAATGAGCACCATGAACCCATCAGCGAACCCGGCTTCCTCGATCATCCCGGCCACCGCCGCTGACATGCCGTCCGCGCCCGATGCCGCCTTTTTCGATAGTCTGAACGCCGAAGTTTCGGACAAGGGCTTCCTCGTCACAAGCACCGAGGAACTGTTCCAGTGGGCGCGCACCGGCTCGCTGTGGTGGATGACCTTCGGCCTTGCCTGCTGCGCGGTCGAGATGATCCACGTCAACATGCCGCGCTATGACATGGAGCGCTTCGGCGTTGCCCCGCGCGCCTCTCCTCGCCAGTCAGACGTGATGATCG
>JAIXYF010000155.1 GCA_027490345.1 Novosphingobium sp. | reverse complement strand
GTCTAGAAGTGCAGGATCGGGATCAAACCGTTCTGCAGACCGGATTGGGGCTCGCTGATAACGCAGGAAAAACTCGCGCGTTTGCACATTCGGATGTTTCGCGAGCCGTTCGGACACAAGCACTTCACCGGACTTCCGGATCGTTATGAGCCCCTGATCAAAGGCTTTGTCCATAGTTGCCGAAAGCAGCACGCCGTTTGATGGATTGTGCCGGTTAGCCTCATTTTCCGCCCAAGGGAGGATGTGGCTCGCCACAAGAACTTGCGGCTCGGCAATCCCGGTTATGCAGCAGGTCTCGGCATAGTTTGCGAGCACGGCACGCCGAAAGAAATCCTGCCCTCTGCGCTGCTGCACGATGGTCTCGACCATAGAGCCCCCTCTGTAGGTGACATCATGCAGGCGGGGATACTCGGAGACCTTTACGGGATACTCGGTGAGGGCCTCCCACCGATTTTCCGCTTCCGGAACAAGCTGCTCCCAGTGCCGGGAAAACCGACTGTACATCTCACGGTCGAGTTTGGACGCGCCCTGCAAGCCCTTTTTGCCGGCGCCGGTGATCTTTGGATCGAGGCTGGCAAAGTTGGCCAGTTTCATCGCAATCGAATTGCTGCTTCGATTGGTCAATTGCGCCAGCTTCTGAATTTCTGGGTTTCGGTAGTGGATTTTGCCGAAAGGCGTCTGGAAATAGAGATAGAGTGCGAGAATCGTATCCTGCTCCGTCCAAGGCCGTCTAGATGAAGGATCGAGCACCACTACGCACGGATACAAACCATCTGCTGGCGATTGCAAGGTTCTATACCCCTCCGTCGGCCCTGCGGGCTGCCACTTCCCCGAGGCGAGCTTGGGGAGGCATGCTGCTTGGTGTTCGCTTCTGGAGGAGTTACCCCTCCGACCCGCCTGCGGCGGGCCACCTCCCCATTTGTCCCTGCGGGGAAAATGGAGAGGGAAGACGGGTTGGCTGGGGTTAGGTGCGCGCGGCGTGTTCTTCCAGCGCCGCCCATGTCTGCGGGCCGGCCACGCCATCTTCGGTCAGCCCGGCAGCGTGCTGGGCCTTGAGGACGGCGGCGCGCGTGGCGGGGCCGAACACGCCGTCGGGCTTGAGGCCGAGGGCGGTTTGCAGGCGTTTGACCGCTTCGCCCTTTTCACCGAGGCGCAAGGTGGGGCCTGCCTTGTTCGGGCGGGCGCTCTGATCGTGGAAGGCGAAGGCGGCGGCGAGCTTTTGGGTGTAGCGATTGCGGGCGTGGGCCGGGCCGTTGTAGCCCCGGGCGAAAGCGGCCCAATCGCGGCGGGCGAGCGCGGCATCGAGGCGATGGGCCTTGAGAAACGCGATGAAGGCATCGAGCTGTGCCCCCTCACCCGAAACCATGGCGGCAACGAAGCTTTCGGCATCGGGGTATCCGGCGGGGGCATGATTGAAGCCCATGATCTGGAACGCGCCCCAGCTGGCCGATTGGAGCGCAGCGGCGCGATCGAGCGCGATGGCGCTGGCGAGGCGGGGGTATTCCGCCGCGCCGCCGCGATAGCCGCCGGGGCTGCGGCAGGCGATCTGCGGGTGGGCGGCATCGAAGCGGCGGCGCGTCAGCCGGCTGAACACGTGGCGTTCAAACAGGATGCGCGGGCGGCCATCGGGCAGGAAGCCGCCGCGGCTTTCCACATCGCAGACCGCGCGCACGGCGGCGACGGCGCAGCCGAGAGCGCGAGCGGCGCGTTCGAAATCAGCGGCGGTGAGCGGGGCGGGGTTTCCGGTGAAGGCGCGCATGGGGTGTTCTCCTGGAAAAGAGAACATATCATGAACAATGGGCGCTGTATCCAACATGGCGCCGATCTGGAACGGGTTTGCGTGAGGGGGCACGGAAACGGTGGAGAAGCGGCGTTTATCTGTCGCTACGTAGAGAGAAGGGGGAGACACGATTGTGTCAAAAGGTGTATAGCTCAAGCATGCAGATGGATCACCAAGCAGGCGAGTCTCATCGGCGCCCACCGGCGGACCGGTTGTTTTGCCGGGGCGACGGGCCGCATGCCGCACGGCAGGATATGGCAGCAGGCGAACGGGCGCATTTTGCCGAACATTTCGCCCGCGATTTCGCCGCTGCGCTGAACGAAGCGCGGCGCGAGGAGCAATCTGATTAAGACGGGCTGCTTAATCCGTTCCGCCTAATAGGATAGCGCGCGGGCGCCGGGGGGGCCGATCCACTGCGCGCGCACACCCCAGACCTGTTCTATCACCGCTTCTGACAGCGCTTCGCTTGGGGGGCCATCGGCGGCGATGCGGCCCTGATGCAGCACCACGACGCGCGCGGCGTGGTTCATCGCGTGGGCGAGGCTGTGAACCACGAGCAGGACGCCAATCGCGCCTTCAGCCAGCGTGCGGAAATGCGTGAGCAGCGCGGCGGCGTGGGCCAGATCGAGGCTGGCGAGCGGTTCGTCTGCCAGAATCCAGCGCGGGCTTCCGGCCAGCACGCGGGCGAGGAGGACGCGGGCACGTTCGCCGCCCGAGAGCGTGCGAATGCCGCGCTGCGCCAGATGGCTGCAGCCCAGCGCGGCCAGCGCGGCGTGGACGGCGGCGGTATCCTGCGCGGCAGATGTGCGGTGCGGCAGGCGGCCGAGGCGCACGAGCGCTTCGGCGCTGAGGTTCCAGGCAGGCTCGGCGTGCTGGGGCAGATAGCCGATGGCCTGCGCCCGGGTGCGCGGGGCAAGCGCGGCGAGCGGGGTTTCGCCGACGGTGACGGTGCCAGGTTCCAGACTGGCGGATTCCAGACCAGCCAGCGCGCGCAGCAGCGTGGTCTTGCCCGCGCCGTTGGGGCCGCAGATGGCAGTGAGTTCGCCCGGGTGCAGCGTGAGCGTGATGTCTTGCAGCCGGCCGGGGACGGTGAGATGCTTGCAGGCGAGCGTCATGCCAGTTCGCTCCGCAGGCGGAGCAGAAGGCGCAGAAAGAACGGCGCGCCCAACAGGCTGAGCGCGATGCCGATGCGCAGTTCGCCGCCCGCGAGAGGCACAAGGCGGCACAGGCAATCGGCCAGTAGCAGCAGCAGCGCGCCGCCCAGCGCCGAGGGCAGGATCAGGCTGGAGGGGCGCTGATCGGTGAACGGGCGCAGCAGATGCGGCACGACAAGGCCGACAAAGCCGATGATCCCGGCGGCCGCCACGCCCGCCCCCACCACGAGGCCGGTGGCGAGCACCATGAGGCGCAGCAGGCGTGCAGGCTCCACGCCCAGCGAACGGGCGGTTTCCTCACCAAGCGTAAGCGCATCGAGCGCGGGGCCGGCGCGCAGCAGCAGCGCGAGGCCGAGCGCGGTAGGCGGCGCGGCGAGGAGGACATCGTGCCAGGAGCGGCTTTCGAGGCTGCCCATGAGCCAGGTGACGATCTCGCTGAGCGCAAAGGGATTGGGCGCGAGGCTGATGACCAAGCTGGTGAGCGCGCCCGAGAGGCTGGCGAGCATCAGCCCGGCGAGCGCGAACAGGGTGGTGCTGTTGGCGCCCGAAGTGCCCCCTCCAGCAATCAGGCCGAGCGCGGCCATGGCCGCGGCGGCTCCTGCAAGCGCGGCCAGCGGCAGCAGCGCGCCAAGGCCGAGCGCGAGCGCCAGCACGGCGCCGAACGCGGCGGTGGGGGCGACGCCGAACAGGCCGGGGTCTGCCAGCGGATTGCGCAAATAGCCCTGCATCGCGGCCCCTGCCCCGCCCAGCCCGGCTCCGATGATCAGCGCCAGCGCCGCGCGGGGCGCGCGCAATTCAGCCAGAATGGCGAGGGCATGGGGGGTATCGGGCGCGAGGGGATTGAGCCACACTTGCCCGGCCAGCAGCGAAAGCGGCACGGCCACGGCCAGCGCGGCGAGCAGCAGGGGGACGGGACGGGTCATAGCGTGCGACGCACCTGGGCGAGGCGGCGGGCGGCGGGGATCAGGGTTGGCCCGGCGCAATAGAGCAGGCGCGGATCAAGCGGGGCGCGGATGGTGCCATGCAGGCGGGCCAGTGCGGGATGGCGCAGTGCGCGGTCCTGCCCAGCCGCGAGGATGACGCGGGGCGGATCGGCCAGCACGCGTTCGAGCGGGAGCTGATCGGCCTGCCCCAGCCCGCGCGCGGCGGCAAAATTGGCAAAGCCGGTGCGGCGCAGGAGATCGGCGATCAAGGTGGCGTCTCCCGGCACGATTCCGCCCGGCTCCCACACCAGCGCGGGGATGGGCGCTGTGCCCGGCGGCGGTGCGGCGGCGGCGAGCGCGGCATCGATCCGGGCGATGAGCGCCTCTCCCTGCGCCGGGTTGCCAGCCAGCGCGGCCAGCTGGCGGATCTGGGCGCGGCTTTCCTCCACCGTGCTGGCAATGCCCAGCGTTTCAAGGCGCAGGCCAAAGCGCTGATAGGCCGCCGCCGTGGCCGGGGGCACGAATGTGCTATCGACCACGACATCGGGGCGCAAGGCGAAGACTTCCTCCAGCGTGCCGCGCGTGGTGCGGAACTGGCGGGCCTTGGCCGGGTCCATCGATGCGGCACGCGG
>JAIXYF010000188.1 GCA_027490345.1 Novosphingobium sp. | reverse complement strand
GGCAAGTGCCTGATCGTGCACGAGGCAACGCGCACCGGCGGCTTTGGCGCGGAGCTTTCGGCGCTGGTGCAGGAGCGCTGCTTTTATAGCCTTGAAGCGCCCATCGAGCGCGTGACGGGGTTCGACACGCCTTATCCGCATAGCTTGGAATGGGCATATTTTCCGGGTCCGGTCCGCATTGGCGAGGCTGTTGACCGTTTGCTGAAGGCCTGACGCAATGGGTACTTTCACATTCCGCCTGCCCGATATCGGCGAAGGCATTGCCGAGGCCGAGATTGTCGCCTGGCATGTCAAAGTGGGCGACATCGTGGCCGAGGATGGCCGCGTGGCCGATCTGATGACCGACAAGGCGACGGTCGAGATGGAAAGCCCGGTTTCGGGGCGGATCATCGCGGTGGCGGGGGATGTGGGCGATGTGATCGCAATCGGATCGCCGCTGGTGGTGATCGAGACTGAAGGGGATGAGGCTGACGCTGTGTCTGGCCCTTCGACAGGCTCAGGGCAAGCGGAGCTTGTGGCTGACGTGCCGGATGAGAAGCCGGTGGAAACGGCACCGATCGTACCAGGGCCAGTGTCTGTCGCAGTGCGTTCAGAGGATCCGAACCCCTTTGATCGGCCAGCCAAGGTACTCGCAAGCCCCGCCGTGCGTGCGCGGGCCGATGCGTTGGGCATCGACCTTGCCGAAGTGAAGCCTTCGGAAGCGGGGCGGGTCCGCCATGCCGATCTCGACGCGTTCCTCGCTTACAATGCAGGCGGCGGGTTCCGTCCTGCGGGAACTGCGCGCAAGGACGAGACGGTCAAAGTCATCGGCCTGCGCCGCCGCATTGCCGAGAACATGGCGGCGGCGAAGCGGCACATTCCGCATTTCACCTACGTGGAGGAATGTGACGTTACCGCGCTGGAGGTCATGCGGGCGCAGCTGAACGAGGCGCGAGGCCCGAAGCCCAAGCTGACCATGCTGCCGCTGCTGATCACCGCGATCTGCAAGACCCTGCCCGACTACCCCATGCTCAACGCGCGCTATGACGATGAGGCGGGCGTGGTGACGCGGCACGGCGCGGTGCATCTGGGCATGGCGACGCAGACGCCGGGCGGGTTGATGGTGCCAGTGATCCGCGATGCGCAGGACCGCAACCTGTGGCAGCTGGCAAACGAGATCGTGCGGCTGGCAGAAGCTGCGCGCAGCGGCACGGCGGTTTCGGCCGAACTTTCGGGCTCGACCATCACGATCACCTCACTGGGCGCTCTTGGCGGGGTGGCGACGACGCCGGTGATCAACCGGCCTGAAGTGGCGATCATCGGCCCCAACCGGATTGTCGAGCGGCCGATGTTCGTGCCCGACGGCCAAGATGGGATATGGACTGGCGGCGAGCGCATCGCCAAGCGCAAACTGATGAACATCTCGATCAGCTGCGATCACCGCGTGGTGGATGGCTGGGATGCGGCTAGCTTTGTTCAGGCGCTCAAGCAGATGATCGAAACGCCCGTATTGCTGCTGACGGATTAGCGTACCACGCCGCGCCAGGTCATCTGGCCGGTGCCGGCAAGAGCGAGCTGGGTCGGAATGCGCCAGCGCAGATGCGTGACGTCTTCAGGATGGGCAGGGCGCAGACGGCCTTTGGCATCGCGCAAGGTCAGCGCTTCGAGAGCGCCCCAGGTGCGGCCGCCATCGACTGACACTTCCTGGCTTTCATCGGTGGCACCGGCAAAGGCGATGGTGCGGGGAAGCGGATTGGTCACGGTGAAGCCGCCGGGTTTGCGGCCCGACCAATTGACCACGAAGATCACCCGATCACCGGGGCGCAGCTGATCGGCGCGCTCCAGGATGCGGGCGGTGCGGCCGCCGGGTGCGGGCTGGAAGCGTTCGACAAAGACGTCGCTGGCAAACTCGACGCCGGCAAAGGACGGAGCTGCGGCCGGAGCCGCGGCTTGAACCGCCGCCGGGATCAGCGCTGCGCCAGTCGCGCCTGCAACCATCATTGCCGGAAGGACAGCCTTGTACATTGCCTCACGAGCCCCTTGGGCGCCCCTGCGCCGTCAGGTCCGTTTTGGCATAAGGGCCGATAAAGTTTGGTTAATGGCGGCCTTAGGCCCCTTCGCCGATCAGCCGGGCGCGCTCTGCAGGCAAAGAAAAAGGCACCCGAAGGTGCCTTTTTGAACTTCCCAATGGCGCGAGTGACGGGACTTGAACCCGCGACCCTCGGCGTGACAGGCCGATACTCTAACCAACTGAGCTACACCCGCTCACCCTTGGGAGCGCCGCATCTATGGCAGACATTGCTGCCTGTCAACGCCCTAGATCGGCAATTTTTCAGCAGTGTGGTTTTCCCGTGTGACGGCCCGGAAAGCCCGTGCCGCGCCGGCGCGCTTCGGTGGGAATTAGCCCCAGCGCCCGGTCTCCATCCAGATCAGGAAGCGGCGCAGCGGCAGCAGCCACACTGTGCCGAGAATCACGTAGACCAGCGTCTGAACCAGCACCGGCAGCGTGCTGATGGGGCCGGAAAGGCCCGCCACGATCAGCGCATAACCAAACAGGCCCAGCACCAGCGCGAGGATGCCGAAGGGCTTGCGCCAGGTGGGCTGGTAGGATTCGGGATCGTTCACATCAGGTTCCGCTCAGAAGGGGCCATAAAGACGCGTGGGGGTTACCACTGCAGCCAGCGGCCTGTCATGCGCCTCGGTGGGCAAATGCTCGGCCAGTTGGCTGTCCCATGCCATGCCGATGGCGCGAACATGGGGGTATCTCGCCAGCCAGCGATCATAGTGTCCGCCGCCCTGGCCAAGCCGCTGGCCCGAGGGCGTGAAGCCGACAAGCGGAACGAACAGGACATCGGGCAGGAGCGCCTCGGCATCATCCAG
>JAIXYF010000217.1 GCA_027490345.1 Novosphingobium sp. | reverse complement strand
GGGGCGCTGCGGCGCGCAGCCTGTCCTCGCCGCGCTTCGCGCTGGAATGGCTGCCCCCAGGCGCCGCGTCTGCGCACCCCGACGCTCAGACCGCGCCGCCCGATCCTGCGCTTGCCGCGCGCATTCTTGGCGCAGCACCGGAACTGGCGCACGAGGGCAAGAGCCTGGCGCTGCGCCATATGCGCGGCAGCCGCGATGTTTCGGGCACGCTGGCGCTGGCCGATGGCACCATGCTGGGCTTTCGCACTTATGCCAGCGATGTGCAGGTGCAACTCTCGGTGTGGCAAATCCTGCCGATGCTCCTGCCCACGCTGCTGCTGGGCACGCTGGCCTGGCTGATGTTCCGCGCGACCACCCGTTCGCTGCAAACGCTGGTAAGGGCCTTGCGCCATATCGAATCGCCCAATCTCGGCAGCTTGCCCGAACGCGGGCCGGACGAAGTGCGGCGGCTCATCCGCGCGTTCAACAACATGCAGCGCCGCATCCAGCGCCAGCAAGCAGAGCGGACCCAGTCCATGCTGGCCATCGGGCATGATTTGCGCACCCCTTTGGCGCGGTTGCAACTGCGGCTGGACGGCGCGCCGCTGGAGGATGAGACTCGAGCCGAACTAGAACATGACATCGGCGAAATGCGTCACTTGCTCGAATCGCTGCAGGCCTTTGTCGAGGCGGGCGGCACGCAAATCCCGCCGCAGCGCATCGACATTGCGATCATGGCTGCAACACTGGTCGACAGTGCCGCCGACCAGGGCTTCGATGCCCGGTTCATCGGGCCGGAAAGCCTCGAAATCACGGCCCGCGCGGTCTCGATCCGCCGCGCGCTCGCCAATCTGATCGACAACGCCCTGCACTATGCCGGCAATGTGCGGGTGTCGCTGGTGCGGGAGCCCGGCGCAGTGGTGATCCGGGTCGAAGATGATGGCCCAGGCATTCCCGAAGACCGGCTTGAAGATGTGTTTCAGCCCTTTTTCCGGCTCGATACGGCACGCTCGCGCGATACGCCGGGCATGGGCCTGGGCCTTGCGATCGTGCAGGCAGCCGTGCGGCTGGAGGGCGGCACGCTGAACCTGAACAACCGGCCATGGCCGGAAGGCCACGGTTCAGGTGAAGGCGGCGGGCTTTCGGCGGTGATCCGCCTGCCTTTGCCGGCAGCGGAATAGGCCAGGGCAGAGCCTCGCTCTGCGGCTAGCGCCTCGGCATGTTGCCCAAAGGCATCAGTCGGAGTCTTTTTGCACTGCAGCACACGCAGAAACATTGCGCAATCAACCAGCAATCATCTAGAAGCACTTCTCGCATAAGTATTACGATATCGCAGCAGACGTGGCACCGCTTGGTGAGAGGTCACGCGTTAGCGGTCGCAGGCAGGAACGGTATCTGCAATCTCGGGCTTGGTCCCAGGGAGGTCGTTCCAAATGAAATTCCGTCTTGCCGCCATGGCGCTCGTGACCACTTCTTCCACGCTGGCTGCAACTGCCGCACATGCTCAGGAAGCCGCACCTCCCCCGGCGCTTCTCCCGGCCCTTTCCGGCCCGTTGAGCTACAATCCCGATCCGGTCAGTGTCGATGTGGCTGGCTCCAAGATCTATGTATCCGCCATTGGCAGCGGTTATGTGGGCACGCAGTCGAACACCACGCCCGGTGTGGACAGCAGCTTTGCCGATCTGTCGAACGCGCAAGTCATCGTGCAAAAGCCGGAAGGTACGTTCCAGTTCCTCGTGCAGGCTGGCCTCTACAATCAGGAAACGCTTGGCGCTGCCTTCGTGAAGTCCACCGACTACACCAGCAACAGCTATGGCGTGGTGCCCCAAGCCTGGATCAAGATCGCGCCCTCGGCCAACTTCAACGTGCAGGCCGGTATCCTGCCGACGCTGATCGGGCTGGAAGCGCCCTTCACCTTCCAGAACATCAACATTGAGCGCGGCATCTTGTGGGGCCAGGAAAATGTGATGACCCGGGGTGTGCAAGCCAACGTAACCGCCGGCAAGCTGAGCTTCAGCCTCGCCTACACCGATGGCTTTTTCTCCGGCAAGCTCAACTGGCTGTCAGGGATTGCCAGCTATGTTGATGGGCCGCACACCCTCTCGGTGGTCGTTGGCGGCGCGCTCAGCAAGAATTATCGGTCTACCTTCAATACGCCGGTGGTGCAGAACAACAGCACCATGGTCAACGTGATCTACAGCTATTCCGGCAGCAAGTGGTTGGTCCAGCCCTATTTCCAGTATGCCTGGGTGCCTGACTTGCCGCAGCTGGGCACCACCAAGGCGGAGAATTTCGCCGTCGGCCTGCTCGCCAAATACAAGATCGACGACAACTGGAGCCTGCCGGTTCGCTTCGAGTATATCGACACCAACCGCCCGAGTGCCACGGCCGCGAACTTCCTCTATGGCCCGGGCTCCAACGCCTTCACCTTCACCGTCACCCCCACCTACACGTGGCAGCGGTTCTTTGTCCGGCCCGAGTTTTCGTATGTTCGCGCCGGCTCGATCACCCCGGGCGCGGCCTTTGGTGCAACGGGCCTGAAAAAGGAGCAGGTGCGCGGGCGGCTTGAGTTCGGCGTAATGTTCTGATCATAGCCGGGCGAGCGGATAGCAAGTTATGCTGTCCACTCGCCCGGCAAGCTCAGCAAGCGAACGACAGCCTGGCCAGAACTAGGTGCGCAGCAGTGACAGGAGGCAGGGATGGTATCCTTGATCTCGGGCTCGGTCCCAGGGAGGTCGTTCCACATGAATCCACGTCTTGCCGCCTCGGCGCTCGTGGCCACCATTTGCGCATTTGCTGCATCCGCCGCATATGCTCAGGAAACTGCCCCACCCCAGCCCGTCACGGTTTCGGGTACTGCCGCGTTGGTCTCCGACTACCGGTTCCGCGGTGTCTCGCAATCGAACGGCGGCATGGCGGTCCAGGCCGGCATCACCGTTAGCCATGAAAGCGGCGCCTATGCCGGCTTCTGGGCTTCCAACCTTGCCGGTTGGGGCACGTTCGGCGGTCCGAACCTAGAACTCGATCTCATCGCCGGCTACAAGATGCCGATCACCGAAGGCGCCGCGCTGGATGTCGGCCTCACCTGGTACACCTATCCCGGCGGCGCGAGCAAAACCGCTTTCGTGGAACCCTATGTGAAGCTTTCGGGCACCGTGGGCCCGGCCAGCCTCACGGCCGGTGTCGCTTATGCCCCCAAGCAGCAGGCGCTGGGCCAGTGGTTCAACACCGGCGCCTCCGCGCAGACCGGTACGCCTGACAATCCCGGTGCCAGGAAAGACAACTTCACCATCTGGACAGATGCCGCTGCCGGCATCCCATCGACCCCGATTACCCTCAAGGGCCATGTCGGCTATTCGAAGGGTAACGCCGGCCTTGGCCCCAATGGGACCAGCGTCACGCCGACCGGCGAATACCTTGATTGGCTGCTGGGCGCCGATGTGGCGGTTGGCAAGCTGATCCTCGGCGTTGCCTATGTGGATACCGACATCAGCGACCGCGAAGCGCTCTATCTCCAGCCGAACTTCTCCTCGACCAAGGATGGCAAGACGATTGCCGGCTCAAAGGTCGTGGTCTCGATCACCGCTGCGTTCTGAGCGTCAGCTCAATTCACACCAAGAGAGCCCTCGCTTCCTCATGAACTGGGGGCATTGCGCTTCAGGCTCACCGACGTATAGGACTGCAGGCTACGCGGAGGCAGTCTGCCAGAATACAGCTTGTAGGTGCGAACCTCCCGGTGAAGCGGGGGGGACCGGAAGGCTCGCACCCGGTTGCGACCGCGAAGAGGAGCTTTGCTCCATCGACCCGATGGATATTGAGGTGGGCGCGATGCCCCCTGCTCTCAACCTGTCCCGGAGGGCAAAGCGCGCCGCCCCTTCCTGCGCATCAGAATCCGCGTTTCAGAGCCCGGCTTCGATGGCCATGCGAATCGCATCGGCGCTGGTGCGCACACCCAGTGCACGCAGCACCGCTGCCCGGTGCAGCTTGACCGTGCGTTCGCTCAGCCCGAGTTCGTAGGCGATCTGCTTGTTGAGCCGCCCCGCCGCGATGCATTCAAGGATTTCACGCTGGCGACGGGAAAGTCCCGCCACTTTTTCCTTTGCTTCCAACGCGCGCGAGCTCGGCGCTGCATCAGCCGCCCCGGCGATCTCCACCTGGCTGCCGAGGAACCATTCCAGCTCTCCCGCCGCATCGAAGATCGGCGCGACCATTACGGCATTGCGAAACGGCGTGCCATCGCGCTTGTAGTTGAGCAGCTCGACCATCACTGGCACCCGCGCTGCAATGCCAGTGCGCAGTTGCTCGGTAAGTTCGGGCTCGGTGCCTTCTCCGCGCAAAAACCGGCAGTTGCGGCCGATGATTTCATCGCGGCCATACCCGGTCAGTTCCATGAATGCGGCATTGCACTCCACGATGGGGTTATCTGGCAGCCGGGGGTTGCTCACCACTGCCGCCACGAGACTATTTTCGATCATTGCGCTTATTGTCATGCTCTTTTCCTTCGGCTCTGGCGCGCCGTGCGCAATTGCCCTTAGGTCCATGTTCCCAAAAACCGGCGCTTTCCCGATCTTGAGATCCAAGATTGCAGTATCGGTAAACCATCATGCGACAGCGCTGCAAGGCGCACTGTTGGGGTTTGCGCTGTTTTTCTGCAGCAAGGGCATTGCCATTCCGGCGCGCCCACCCCCGTTAGTCGATGGAGCGCACGCATGAATTACGTCAATCACGAGTTCGAAGCGCGCGACGAAAACGGCAAACTCGTTGTTCCTGAGCCTGTTCAAGAAGCCATCCGCACATTGCTGCGCTGGGCCGGGGATGATCCGGAGCGTGAAGGCCTCTCCGACACGCCCAGCCGCGTTGGCCGCGCTTGGAAGGAATATTGTGCCGGTTACGATGAAGATCCCGGCCAGCACCTGCGCCGCACCTTCAGCGAAGTGGCAGGCTACGATGAAGTTGTGCTGCTGCGCGACATTCCGTTTCAGTCCCACTGCGAGCACCATTTGGCGCCGATCACTGGCACTGCCTCGATTGCCTATCTCCCACGTAACCGTGTGGTTGGCATTTCGAAGCTGGCCCGAGTGCTGCATGGTTATGCGCGCCGCCTGCAGATTCAGGAACGGTTGACCAGCGAAGTTGCCAAATGCATCTGGGACAACTTACAGCCGCACGGCGTGGCCGTGGTGATCGACGCACAACATGGCTGCATGACCGGGCGCGGCGTGCGCACCCCCGGCGTGGGCATGGTGACCAGCCGCATGCTCGGCTGCTTCCTCGAAGACGACAGCAGCCGCAAGGAAGTTCTAGCACTAATGGGCCGTAAGTAACGGCGGCCAGAAGATGCGAAGTGTTGCCATCATCGGAGCCGGGATTGCCGGTCTTTCCTGTGCGGATGCGCTGGCCGAACAGGGCTGGCGCGTGACTTTGTTCGATAAAGGGCGCAAGGCGGGTGGCCGGATGGCGTCTCGCCGCATCGATACGCCGCACGGCGAAGCCGCATTCGATTTTGGCGCACAATACTTCACCGTCAGGGACTCCGGCTTTTCCGCCGAAGTGGCGCGCTGGGCAGAAGCCGGGCTTGCCGTACGTTGGCCCGAAGCACGCGAGGATGCGTGGATCGGCGTTCCGGCAATGAATGTCGTTGTGCGGGCCATGGCGACTCGGCACGATGTGCGCTTTTCCCATCACGTCAGCGGCCTCGCGCGGGAAGAGGGCCGATGGCGCTTGCTGGGTGAGGGTATGCCGACCGGTCATTTCGATGCCGCCGTGCTGGCCTTGCCTGCCGAGCAAGCCGCGCCGATCCTCACCTTGTATGATTTTGAACTGGCGCGCACAGCGCTGTTTGCGCGCTCGCAGCCCTGCTGGAGCGGCATGTTTGCTTTTGCTGCCCCGCTGCAACACGCCCCGCATATCCTGCGCGATCACGGCGCTCTTGCCTGGGCCGCGCGTGACAGCGCCAAGCCCGGCCGCAGCGGTCCGGAAAGCTGGGTGGTGCAAGCCAGCCCGCAATGGTCCACCGCGCACCTCGAGCGAAGCCCCGACGACGTAGCGCCGCTGCTGCTGGCTGCTCTGGCTGAGGCAACCGGGACCGATACGCCTGCTGTGCTGGCTCATTCGGTTCACCGCTGGCGGTATGCTCTTTCGGCCGGGACCGGTTTGGGCTGCTTGTGGAACGAAACCCAGCTCATCGGGGCCTGCGGAGATTGGCTGCTTGGTCCGCGCGTTGAATGCGCGTGGGTTTCGGGTCGGATGCTGGCCCAGCGGGTTCTCGGCGCTGATCGGGTCGCCGCCTGACGGCCGACGTGGTAGATAGCAACTGCCCAGTGCCGGGCGTGGGCCAGTTCGCTTGCAAGCCAAGATCTGCCAACCTACACTCGCTGAGCCCAACGCCACCCCTTTAGTCCTAGCGAAGGCCGTGACGGCTGTTGTGGACATTCGCCAGCTTCTCACCCGGCCAGCCCCTCAAAAAGGCATCCTTTCAAAGGGCAGCCTCTAGAACAGGCAGCCTTTCCCCCGCGCGCGGCGCGAGCGTCTTCTGCGTCCTTCCCAGCCCATCGCACATCCACACACCCGCCGCCGGCATGACGCAGCGCACAGGGTGACAGGCCGGGAAATCTCGCCGGATTCAGACCAGCATCGCCGAAGAAGTGCCCAGCTCGGCGAAATAGCGCGCCATGGCATCGGCAGCCTTGTCGGTCAGCGTGATGAAGGCGCGCCGACGATCGGTTTCATCGTCAACACGCTGGAGCAGGCCGGCATCGGTCATCTGGCCAATCCAGCGCAGCGCTGTAGTGGGCGGCACGCCCGAGGCGATGCACAGCGATGTGACCGAGACACGAACATGTTCGGCCCGGGCGGCAGTAAGATCGAGCAGCATGTCCCACGCCGGATCGGCAAACAGATCGCCTTCGAAAAACCGGGCTCGCAGCTGGCGCTGACGAATGATCCGGCGCACCAAACGCGGATCGGGAAGCGGCGGCCGCGCGGCACGAACCAGGCGGTCCGTCCCGTCATCAAGCCGCGCGTCACCCTCTGCGCCATCGAACCGGAAGGCGGAAGGCTGGGTGCTTGCCGGGCCGGAGCTGGACGACAACGCCTCAAGCTTTTGGGCAATTTGCCCTACCTGTTCGGTCAGGCGCAGCAGGGCGAGCCGATCCTCTTCCGAAAGTTCCCGCACGCGGTTGCCTGCGCGGGCCAGCGTGCGGCCCAGCGCGATCACCCGTTCGGCGCGGCTTGGGGTTACGAGAATCTGTGCCTCGCTCTGATCGAGGCAGCCGAACACATCATCGAGCGAGCCGATACTGGTGGAGACCACCAGCTGCGCACCGCTTTTTGCCGCGCGCATATCCAGCCGGGCGAGCGCGGCCAGTTCTGCGCCATCAATCACCGGGCAATCGACAAGCACCAGATCACCCAGCACAGCATCCGCACGCGCCTGCGCACCATCTGCCGCGAGGAGATTGCCAAGATCGCCAGCCTGCGCGATCCGCAGACCGGCAGCCGAGGCGTCCTCCTCCATCTCAGCGCGCAGATAGCTGCGATCGGCGAAAATCGAGACCGCCAGCGCCAGGCTTCCGCGATCCTGCACCCGGCCTTTCAGCGCGACGACCTTTGCCCCGCTGCCATCGCCGTTGCCATATTCAAACTGGGTCGCTGCCTGTCCCATCGCTGCTGAACTCCGTAATTGCCCTTATGAGAACAATAATGGAACAAAAAGGGTTCAGGTCAAGATCATTTCCATCGGTTTTGGATCAAGGTGTGATCTCGATGGGTGTGCCATCATGCACAAGTGTCCATAATTCTTCGATTTCAGCGTTTGAAAGCGCGATGCATCCATCGGTCCAATCACCCCCTGCACGCCCCACCGCCAGCCCGTTTGGCTGGCCGTGGATAAAAATATCCCCGCCGGGCGGCTTCCCGTGCGACTCGGCAAAGGCCTTGTCGGCAGCATTCGGATAGGAGACGTGCAGTGAGAGATGATAGGCGCTGCGCGGGTTGCCATAGTCGATCACATAGCGGCCCTCCGGCGTGCGCTCGTCGCCTTCGAACTGCTTGTGCCCTTGCGGCGCATCGCCCAACTGAAGGCCGAAGTAGGTCCGCCGCGCTGCCCCCGCCGCATCGAGCAGCACCAGGCGGCGCGCACCCTTCTCCACGCGAACCAGCACAATTTCGCCGGCCTCTGGCGCGCTGGCGCGTTGCAGAGGCGGCTCGGCTGGCGGTGATTGGCAGGCAGCCGGAATGCTGAACAATCCCAGCGCCACGGCGGCGATGATCATCCTGCGATCCATGGCGCTGGCATAGAGCGATCCGGCGGCAAGGGAATGACAACATCATCGTGGCATGATCAGTTCATGACATTCACGGCCTTCTTCCTGCCCGGCCCGTTCTGGGGGCCGATCCTTGCCGGTGCCTGCGGGGCATCCGCCGCTGCCATTCTGGGCTGGCTGGCATGCCGCGGGAGCGGGCCAACCGCGGGCTGGGGGCACGTCCGCGCTGGCGCCATGCATTGGACCGGGCTGGTGCTTTCTTCCGGGCTCGCCGCGCTGATGGTCTACGTCGTGCGCTTCGTCGGCTCTTCGCGCGCAGATGGGCCCGCGCAGATGCAGATCCTTGGCTGGCTGGCGCTCGCCTTTGCGGCAGGGGCGATTTTCAGCCTTGTCCGGATGCACAGCATTACGCGTGCGGGCATCCACTGGCGGGGCGGCACCGTGCGGTTCCGGGCATCAGGTGGCGGCAGGGTGGAACGGCCGATTGCCGAGATCATGAGCCTTTCGGAATGCGGCAGCGGCTGGTTCGTCGCAACGTTTGGCGATGGCATCACCTTGCGAATCGATCCCCATGCCAAAGGCGCAGATGACCTGCTCCAGCGCATTTCCGATCAGGCCGGGAAAGGCCGCCCTTCCCCGGACTGATCGTCAATCGACGAAGGGATCGCGCACTAGAATCGTATCCTCGCGCTCCGGGCTGGTCGAAACCAGCGCCACCGGCGTTTCGATCAGTTCTTGCACGCGCTGGATATACTTGATCGCCTGCGCGGGAAGATCGGCCCACGAACGCGCACCAGCGGTGGTGCCCTGCCAGCCGTCCATTTCCTCGTAGATCGGCTCAACCGCAGCCTGATCCGCAGCGTGGCTGGGGAAGTAATCAAGCACTTTGCCGCGCAGGCGATAGCCGGTGCAGATCTTCACCTTGTCGAATCCGTCGAGCACATCGAGCTTGGTCAGCGCGATGCCCGTGACGCCCGAAATCGCACACGACTGGCGCACCAGCACCGCATCGAACCAGCCGCAGCGGCGCTTGCGCCCCGTCACTGTGCCAAACTCGTGGCCGCGTTCGCCAAGGCGCTGGCCGACTTCATCT
>JAIXYF010000288.1 GCA_027490345.1 Novosphingobium sp. | reverse complement strand
GCCAGCGGGATGAACGGCATGGCCGGCGGGCAGATGATGGATATCGCCGCTGAAACCGCCTCGTTCGATCTGCCGACGGTGACGCGGCTGCAGCAATTGAAAACGGGCGCACTGCTGAGCGCGGCGGTCGAAATGGGCGCGATCATCGGGCGCATTCCGGCCGAGGGACGCTCGCACCTGCGCGGCTATGCCCGCGATATCGGCCTTGCCTTCCAGATCGCGGATGATCTCCTTGATGCCGAAGGCGACGAGGAAGCGGCGGGCAAGGCGCTGCGCAAGGACGAGCAGGCGGGCAAGGAAACCTTCCTCTCGCTGCTGGGCCCGGAACGCGCGCGCGAGCAGGCGCAAATGCTGGTGGAGCAGGCCGTGCAATTCCTCGCCTCTTATGGCGAGGAAGCCGATCTGCTGCGTGCGCTGGCATGGTTCATTGTCGAAAGGGATCGGTGAATGGGCGTGGGGACTGGTGAGAGGATCGGGGTCTATCCCGGCACGTTCGACCCGATTACGCTCGGGCATCTCGATATCATTCGCCGGGGGGCGAAACTGGTCGACAAGCTGATCATCGGCGTGACGACCAACCCTTCGAAGAACCCGATGTTCACGCCCGAAGAGCGCATGGCCATGGTCACGCGTGAAGTGGCGGCGCAGGGGATCGAGAACGTCTCGGTCATGGGCTTCAACGCGCTGCTGATGAAGTTTGCCGAAAAGCAGGGCGCCAGCGTGATCGTGCGCGGCCTGCGCGCCGTGGCGGACTTCGAATACGAGTACCAGATGGCTGGCATGAACCAGCAGCTCAACGACGGGATCGAGACCGTGTTCCTGATGGCCGATGTCAGCCTGCAGCCGATTGCTTCCAAACTGGTCAAGGAAATCGCGCTGTTCGGCGGAGAGATCACTCGCTTTGTCACGCCGCTGGTGCGCGATGAAGTGGTGGAGCGCGTCGCACGGCTGGGCCAGATGGGCGATTACTGAAGCCCTGGCGGCGCTGCGCCCGTGATTTGTTCATTGCGGCGTCATCGCCGGGGGCCTATCCGCCGCTCATAGGGCTGGCATGATCTGGCCAAAGTAATCAGGAATCGCGTTTGATGGCTTCGCGTTTGTTCAACACGGTGAGCCTCGGGCTCGCGCTTGGCGCAGCGCTCGTCGCTCCGCTTTCTACCGCATTGGCGCAGGGCGCGCCGGGCAAGGATCCGGTCAAGCCGATCAAGGTCGATCCAATCCAGCGTGCGCAGGGGCTGGCTTACGCAGTCGACGCCGACATCAGCCATGATCCCGACAACGTGCTGGTGCTCGATCTTTCGAACGGCGGTCGCGTGGCGATCCGGCTGATGCCGCAATGGGCACCGAGCCATGTCGAGCGGATCAAGACGCTGACGAAGGAAGGCTTCTATAACGGAGTGATCTTCCACCGCGTGATCGATGGCTTCATGGCGCAGACGGGCGATCCCACGGGCACCGGGCAGGGCGGATCGAAGCTGCCCGACCTTGTGGCCGAATTCAACGATATCCCCCACTTGCGCGGCACTGTTTCCATGGCGCGGACGGATGAACCGAACACGGCCAACAGCCAGTTCTTCATCGTGTTCTATCCGCGCTTTGCACTCGATCACAAATATACCAATTTCGGCCGGGTGATTGCAGGCATGGACATCGCCGATGCGATCACGCGCGGCGAACCGCCCAAAAACCCGACGAAGATCGTGCAGGCCAGCCTTGCTTCGGAAGGCAAGGCGCCGCCTCCTCCGCCCGCGCCTGCTGCACCGGCTGCCTTTACGGCTGACATGCTGAGCAATTCGCAGTCCAACTGAGGCTGGCTAACTGAGGCTGCGGCCATGCGCGTAGACTTGTTCGATTTCGAACTGCCGCCCGAGCGCATTGCGCTGCGGCCCGCATCACCGCGCGATTCGGCACGGTTGCTGGGGATGGGGGCTGAGGGGCCGTTCACCGATGCCGTGGTGCGCGATCTGCCAAAGCTGCTGCGCGCAGGCGATGTGCTGGTGTTCAATGATACGCGTGTGATCCCGGCGCAGCTGGAAGGCGAGGTCGGCAACGCCCGGATCGGTGCGACGCTGCACAAGCGCATGGACCTCAGGCGCTGGCAGGCTTTCGTGCGCAACGGACGGCGGCTGAAGCCGGGCAGTGTCATTGATTTCGGCGCAGGTGTCTCGGCCGCTGCCGAGGCGCGCCACGCCGATGGCAGCTGGACGCTGGCGTTCGGCGGCGAAGAGCCGGTCGAAGTGCTGCTGGAGCGCGCCGGGCGCATGCCGCTGCCGCCCTATATCGCGGGCAAGCGCCCCACCGACGCGCGCGACCGCGAAGATTATCAGACGATGTTTGCCGCCGAGGATGGCGCAGTTGCGGCCCCCACGGCGGCACTGCACTTTACGCCCGAGCTGATGGCGGCGCTGGCTGAGGCAGGCATCGCGCATGAAACGCTGACGCTGCACGTGGGTGCGGGCACCTTCCTGCCGGTAAAGGCCGAGGATACGCAGGACCACGCGATGCATGCCGAATGGGGCCGGATCGAGCCTGAAACGGCAGCGCGGCTTAATGCCGTGCGCGCGGGCGGCGGGCGGATCATCGCGGTGGGCACCACCAGCCTGCGCCTTCTGGAAAGCGCAGCGGACGAGGGGCGCGTGATCCATCCCTTTGCCGGGGATACCAGCATCTTCATCACGCCGGGCTACACCTTTCGCGCCATCGACGGTCTGATGACCAACTTCCACTTGCCCAAATC